>JAGVII010000895.1 GCA_020056155.1 Afipia sp. | reverse complement strand
CGGTTGAAGAAGATGTAGGCCAGCGTCGAGGGAAACAGCACGACAAAGACGATTGTCGATACCGTGAGCGTGTCGAAGGTCAGCATCTCGCCGGTCGAGATTTCCCATCCCACCAGCGGCAACAGCATCACGGCGCCGGTGCCGGTGGTGAAGGCGATCAGCGAGAGCGGACTGATCCTCGGACGTTTCGGCATCAGGGCCGAGTACAGCCCGAACACGAACAGCGCGGCGGCGAAACTGATGTCGCCGGCGTTGACCTGAATTGCCGCCAGCGCGGCGAGATCCCCGCGCAGCACGATAACCAGCACGCCGAGCAGCGAGACGCCGATGCCGGCCGCCTGCATCCATGACAGCCTGACGCCGAACAGCATCAGCGACCAGAGCGCCACGAACAGCGGCCCCGACGACTGGATCAGCAGCGCGTTCAGTGCCTGGGTGTGCTGCAGGCCCCAGTAGGACAGGGCATTGTTGAAGGCGAAACCGGTGAAGGCGAGCAGCAGCAGCAGCGGCAGATTCCGCCGGATCACCGGCCAGTCGCGCACGAGATACGGCCAGGCGAAGGGAACAAGCACCAGAAACGTTCCGGCCCAGCGGCAGAATGTCAGGGCAAAAGGCGGCACGTGACCCGCGACGAAACGGCCGAGCACGATGTTCATCGCCCAGAACAGCGACATCAGGCTGAGCATCAAATAGGGCTGATTGAAAAGCCAGCTGGCCGGCGAGGGCTTGCGCAAGGGCGGATCGGCAACGGTCATGGGGCTTTGGGAAAGAGGGTGCCTCGAATAGTGCCGATATTCCGCGCCTTCACAACCGCCAATCCCGGATTGCTCCGTTGCGCCAAGCGGGCAGCGTATTGCCTTTCTCTCCCTCTCCCCGCATTGCGGGGAGAGGGAGCAGATCGCGACTGGCTCGGCATCGCCGGATCGTCGCTGAATGACCTAATTCGGACATTCGGCCTGTATCCGCCCCGCGCTTTCGTGATTGAATAATCGGAATCTCCAGAACACGAAGGCAGGCGCAATGGACAAGCTCAGCTTTCAAAATCCGCTTTTCAATACCTACGCGGTCGCTGCCTGCATCATGATCCTCAAAGCCGTCATGATGTCATGGTTGACGGTTGCCCGGATGATGCAGGTCAACGGCGGGTTTCGTTCGCCCGAGGACATCAGGAAGACGTTCCTCAACCCCAATCCAAGCGCTGAACAACTGGCACCCAATGAACATGTAGATCGCATCCGGCGGATTCAGCTGAACGATCTTGAGAATCTGCCGTTCTTTTTGGTTGCTGGATTTCTTTTCATCCTGACCGAGCCGTCAATAACGCTCGCCCGATGGTTGCTGTATGGCTATGTCGTTTCGCGGCTGTTGCATTTTGCCGCCTATTTCACCGCAAGGACTCACGATACACGCGCAACGCTCTGGACTGTCGGTTCTCTCATTCTGATTTTTATGAGTTGCTGGACGCTCTTTGTTGCGTTTCATCAGTGAGGCAGCAGGGTTTCGCTGCTTAGAGACGCTCATGATAAATGCCGAGATGGTTCGGTTCTTGGCTTGGGCCGAACTGAGCACCTCCATCAAGCGCGACCTGTTGGGTTTCTCAACCCGGATTTGCCAAAGGCCGCCGCGCGGCGATGACGACGCCCGCCAGCACCAGCGCATAGCCCGCGAAATGGAAGAGTTGCGGCCGCTCGCCGAGGAAGGTGATCGCAAGCACCGATCCGAACACCGGGATCAGATGGAAAAACGGCGCGGCGCGGTTCGCGCCGATCAGTTCGACCCCGCGATTGAAAAACAGATAGGAGAGGATCGAGGGAAAGACCGCGACGTAGGCCAGCGTCAGCGCGTTGTTCACGGTCAGGGCCGGGTGGTGTCCGCTCGCGGCTTCCACGATCACCGCGGGAATCAGCAGCACGGCTCCATAGCCGGAGGTGAACGCGATAAAGACCAGCGGATGGATTGCGGGGCGTTTCATCGCCAGCACCGAATAGATTCCGAAGATGATCATTGCAGCGAGGAAGATCACGTCGCCCTTGTTGAGGTGGATCGCAGCAAGCGTCGCCGGATGGCCGCGGGAGAGAATGGTGAGGACGCCGAGCAGGGAAATGCCGATGCCGATGGTCTGCGGCCAGGTGAGGCGGATGCCGAGCAGGGCGAGCGACCACAGCGCCACGAACAGCGGCCCTGCGGACTGGATCAGCAGCGCATTCAGCGCCTCGGTGTATTGCAGGCCGAGATAGGCGATGGCGTTGTAGCCGGCGAGGCCGGTGAGGGACAGCAGCGTGAGAATCGGCAGATGCTGGCGGATCACCGGCCACTCGATCCGGAGGTGTGGCCATGCGAACGGCAGGACGATCAGGCAGGCGAAGCCCCAGCGCAGAAAGGACAGCGCCATCGGCGGGAAATCGGCAGCGATGAAGCGTCCCAGCACGATGTTGCCCGCCCAGAACAGGGAGGCCAGCGACAGCAGCAGATAGGGCTGGTTCATCATCCAGCCGGCAAGAGAGCGTCGTGCGGGATCATTCATGTCGATGGCGGATTATGGGCTTTGCAGGGAAGGTTTGGGCTGGCTGGAATTATTTGGGGATATCAATGATTTGCACCCCATTTGGCGCAGGCGTCAACAGCCGTTGGCGCTTGCGTCCCATGCGCGCATCCGTTATCCGGTGACATGCCTCGCAAGCGGTACCCTGGCTGCAAGGCGCTGGATTTCCGGCGGATTTGCGGGTTGCGGGAGATTGTCTGGAAATG
>JAGVII010000358.1 GCA_020056155.1 Afipia sp. | reverse complement strand
TGGGCCTCAAAGCCGATGGTCCCGCGTGAATCGCGCGACGGTGTCATCGGCGATGGCTTTCAGCGCCGCTGCATCGAGCGGAAACTGCATCGCCAGCCAGGCGTCCTCGGCCAGCGTCAGCACATGACCGAGGCCCGGACCTTCCGCGATGCCGCGCGCAATGAAGTCCGCCGCCTTGAGCGGGAAAGCCGGTGCTGTCCAGCGCTGCGGCAACGTCGCAAGATCACGCCACTGCGGCGAGTTGAAATCCCGCCCCGCCCGCGCCCATGCCAGCATGATCCGGTCGAGATAGCGCGGCACGCCCAGCCGGTACAACCTGCGCTGGGCCGTTGCCTCGTCCATGCCAGCCGCCCGCCACCAGCGATGCCCCATCGAATCGAGTCGCTTGGTTTCGGCATTGGACAGCCGCCAGCGCAGCGACAGGCGCTTCGCATCTTCGGTAACCGCAACCCCCAATGCGCCAAGGCGGAGTGTTGCGTCCGCTCCGATCCCCAGTTCGCGCTCGGCGGCAATCATGTTGGCGAGTGCGCCGTGATAAACTACGCCCGCCGTCAGCCGCAGCAACAGTCCGGCGTCGTCCATCGCAACCAGGGCCGATGCAGCGCCCTTCGCAACCATGAGTTTCAGCATTTCCATCCGGATGCGCTCGGCTGACAGGCCTGAAAGACCATCGCGCCCGGCAATGCAGGCCTCGTATCCGGCAGGGTCCGGCACGCCCTCGCCATAGGCGGCGTGAATCCGGAAAAAGCGCAGGATGCGCAGATAATCCTCGGCGATGCGTTGCGCCGGCTCGCCGATGAAGCGCACGCGGCGGGCTTCGATGTCCGCCAGTCCGCCGACCTCGTCGTGGACCGCGCCATCAGGCGTCACCGACAAACCGTTGATGGTGAAGTCGCGGCGCATGGCGTCGCGCTTCCAGTCGCGGCCGAAGGCCACCCTGGCCTTGCGCCCGAAGGTCTCGATATCCTCGCGCAGCGTGGTCACTTCGAACGGCTGGCCTTCGATCACCAGCGTCACCGTGCCGTGCTCCACGCCGGTCGGGACCGCCTTGATATGCGCGAGCTTGGCGCGGCGGATCACTTCGTCCGGCAGCGCCGTGGTCGCAATATCGATATCGCCCACGGGAAGATCGAGCAGCGCATTGCGCACGGCGCCGCCCGCCACCCGCGCCTGTTCGCTGTCCGCATTGAGCAAGGCGAGCACCCGCGCCGTCGCGCCTGACCTCAGCCAGGGGGCGTCGCGCAGCGAACGCGGAGCGCTCATTTCTCGGACCCCCGGATCAGCTTGCCGTCCTCAACACGCGCGGGCGTATAGGTCGAGCCCGGCGGCGCGCCGGAAAAATGCGCCAGCAGCACCAGACTGATGATCACCAGCACGAACGCCGCCACCGCCAGCCTGGCGACGACATGCAGCGGCCACGACGACCTGACCCAGACCCCCGAGCGGCTTGCCAGAAGAAACGCCGCATAGACCGCGAAAGGAATGAGGAAGATTGCGAGCTCGGTGAGAACGGGACGGATCATGAAAGACAGATCCGCTCATACATCGCGCGAAGCATGCCAGCGGTCGCGCCCCAGATGTAATGCGACTCGAACGGCATCTCATAAAACGAGCGCTGCATGCCGCGAAATTCCCTGCTGCCGAGCTTGTGATTGACCGGGTCCATCAGGAACGCCAGCGGCACCTCGAATGCGGCATCGACTTCATCGGCGTTGATCGTGAGTTCAAACCCCGGCCGCACGCGCGCCAGCGTCGGCAGGATGCGGAATCCGAAGCCGGTCGCATACACGTCAAGGTAGCCGATCGGTTCGATGAAATCCCGCTTGAGCCCGATCTCCTCGTCGGCTTCGCGCAGCGCCGCGTCCATCGGCGAAGCATCGGTCGGATCGATCTTGCCGCCGGGAAACGAAACCTGACCGGCGTGCTCGTTGAGATGTTCGGCGCGCTTGGTCAGCAGCACCGTCGGCACATCCCGCTCCACGATCGGAACGAGAACGGCCGCCGGACGCACCGGACGCTCCTTCGCGATGATCTGCAGCATCGCATCGGTTCCGAAATCGCCGGTCGGCGCCAGAACGGCGGCGTCGGTCAGCCCCGGCGGCACATCGAAATTCAGGCGTTCGCGCGACCGGCGAAAGAATTCGCCCGTCGTGATCTCGGCCGCTGCCGCGATGCTGGCAGGGACCGCGTCCTTCAAAACAGTTTTCGTCAACCCAAATCCTCTTTCGTCAAACAGGGTCGCGCGCCTGCGCGGCGTCCGCCATCGAGAAGAATTCACCGCCGGACATGACCCCGAACATCTCGCGGCCATCGACGGTGCGAATTTCGCCCATCTCGACCAGATCATAATAGAGCGCGCGTGTGACTTTTGCCCACAAATCCGCACGCACATGGAGGTATGGCGTTAGCCCGCCGTCGGCGCCGGCTTCGAAACGCAGCCGGTGGGCGCTATCGCATGGCACCCATTCGTCGACATTGGTGCGGAAACTCAACGTCCGCGCCGCGCCGTCGCTGTCCTGCGCCATTTCCACGGCGAGAAACGGTGCGTCATCGACACGAATGCCGACTTTTTCCACCGGCGTGACCAGAAAGTACTTGCCGTCCTCGCGCTTGAGAATTGTGGAAAACAGCTTCACCAGTGCAGGCCGCCCGATCGGCGTGCCGAGATAAAACCATGTGCCGTCGCTCGCGATCCGCATGTCGAGATCGCCGCAGAACGGCGGATTCCACAAATGGACCGGCGGCAGACCTTTTGTCGCAGCACCGCGCGCAGCCTGGGTCAGTCCGTCCAGACGCTGGACCTGATTCGGTTCCTGTTTCTGCCCTTGGTTCGCCATTGTTTGCCCTGACCGTTGACGCTTCTGTTTGGCACGAATGGTGCACAACAAGAACCGGAAAGCCGTGAGACCGAGGATCGAGACCGGATGACAACAACCAACACATCGTCCCAGCGTCTGGTGCGATTACTCGCCACATCGTGATGAGTTTCAAGCCCCCCACCCGCTAATGTGGGGACAGCCAGTGTGGTGGTTCGCAAGCCCGCATCATTTATCCGGGGGCATCTCATCTGCGGACTTGCGAACCAAAACCACACTAGAACTAGTTGTTCTGGTGTCCTTCCGAATCCGAAGTTCGCTTCGGAACGTGCTGCAAGGAAAGCAAACTTCGGATTCGGGACACTAGATGGGCGAATACATAAGAGAATACATTGGCCTTTGTGCGGGTTTAGCATAGGCCCGCGGTCTGAAGACTTGGCTTTGAGTCCCCGCGGAACCCGAAACGGAATCGTGCGGTCCACGCAAGGAGCGATCAATATGGCTGGCGCAGAAGGTGTCGAGAAACTGGAAGACGTGATCGTACGCTCGGCCGAGCAGATCGCGGGGAACATCCGCGCCGCCCGCGAGGCGGTCTCGACCGTCATCTTCGGACAGGAACGCGTGGTCGAAAATGCGCTGGTAACGATCCTGTCCGGCGGACACGCCCTGCTGATCGGCGTTCCCGGTCTGGCGAAGACCAAACTGGTCGAGACGCTTGGCATCACGCTCGGCCTCGATGCCAAGCGGGTGCAATTCACGCCGGATCTGATGCCGTCGGACATTCTCGGCGCCGAGGTGCTGGATGAAAGCGCCAGCGGCAAGCGCTCGTTCCGCTTCATCGCGGGACCGGTGTTCGCGCAACTGCTGATGGCGGACGAAATCAACCGCGCCAGCCCGCGCACGCAGTCGGCGCTGTTGCAGGCGATGCAGGAGCAGCACATCACGGTGGCCGGCGCGCGGCACGATCTGCCAGTGCCGTTCCATGTGCTGGCTACACAGAACCCGCTGGAGCAGGAAGGCACCTATCCATTGCCGGAAGCGCAGCTCGACCGTTTCCTGATGGAGATTGACGTCGAATATCCGGACCGCGACGCCGAGCGCAAAATCCTGTTCGATACCACCGGCGCAGATCAGGCCGTCGCAAAAGCGGCGATGACCACCGAAACGCTGATCACCGCGCAGCGGCTTGTGCGCCGTCTGCCGGTCGGCGATTCCGTGGTCGAGGCAATTCTGTCGCTCGTCAGGTCTGCGCGTCCCGGTGAGGACGGCGGCGAGATCGGCAAGTCGATCGCATGGGGACCGGGACCGCGCGCCAGTCAGGCATTGATGCTGGCGGTTCGCGCCCGCGCACTGCTCGACGGACGGCTCGCGCCGTCGATCGACGACGTGCTCGATCTGGCCGAACCCGTGCTGAAGCACCGCATGGCGCTGACCTTCTCGGCGCGCGCCGAGGGCGAAACCATTCCCGAGATCATCAAGCAATTGAAGTCACGGATCGGATAACGATGGCGCAGGCCCCCGTGAGCAGAGGACAGGACAGCGCCGTCCAGGCAGCGGTGGGGAAAAGCCGCAAGCTTGCCGCGCGTGTGCCGCGTCTGATTCTCGAGGCGCGTCGCGTCGCAGCGACTGTGATCCATGGCCTGCATGGGCGGCGCCGGGCCGGCTCCGGCGAGAACTTCTGGCAATACCGGCACTTCGTCAACGGCGAGCCTTCGCACAACGTGGATTGGCGGCGTTCCGCGCGCGACGACCAGCTTTATGTCCGCGAACGCGAATGGGAATCGTCGCATACGATCTGGTTCTGGATCGACCGATCGCCGTCGATGGATTTCAATTCGCATCTCACCGACTGGAGCAAGCTCGACCGGTCTCTGGTCGTGGCGTTCGCACTTGCGGAGGTTCTTGTACAGGGCGGCGAGCGGGTCGGAATTCCCGGACTGATGCGGCCGACAGCCAACCGCAACGTCATCGAGACAATGGCGCAGGTGATTGTGCATGACTCCGGCGAGCGGCCCAGCCTGCCGCCGAATTTTGCGCCCGCCCCGTTCTCCGAAGTGCTGCTGCTGTCGGACCTGTGGAGCCCGATCGCTGAATTCCGCGCGGCAATCGGACAACTCGCCGCGAATGGCGCACGGGGCCATGTCGTTCAGGTGGTCGACCCTGCCGAGGAAAGCTTTCCCTACAAAGGCCGCGTCGAGTTCGTCGATTCCGAAGGGCTTGGCACCGTGACAGCCGGCCGTGCCGAACGATGGCGGACTGAATACCAGGCGCTGGTCGCCAATCACCGAGCTGCGCTGCGCGCCGAGGCCGAGCAATTCGGCTGGAGCTTTACCGTCCATCGGACGGATCGGGGGCCGACGGAATTGCTGTTCGCCGTTCATGCGCGCATGGGCGCGGGCGCACATGTGGTGCCTCGAAGCCGTAGTGCCGCACAGTCGAATTCAGGCACGCGCTCATGATGGGCCTGCCGCTCTCATTTGCTGAACCATGGTTGCTGATGGGTCTGTTGAGCCTGCCGGCGCTGTGGTGGCTGTTGCGCGTGATGCCGCCGCGCCCGCGACGCGTCGATTTTCCGCCGACGCGGCTGCTGTTCGACATCGTGCCGAGGGAAGAAACACCATCGCGCACACCGTGGTGGCTGACGCTGTTGCGCCTGCTCGCCGCAGCATTGGTGATTCTGGCCGCCGCCGGTCCGATCTGGAATCCGGGCGAAGGCGTGACCCGCTCCAGCGCGCCGCTGGTGCTGCTGCTCGATGACGGCTGGAGCGCTGCGTCCAACTGGGACGCGCGCATCAAGACCGCCGACGAACTGATCTCCAACGCGGAGGCCGACCGGCGCGCCGTCGCGCTCGTTCCGCTGTCGGACACGACCCGCGACATCACGCTGATTCCTGCGGGCACCGCGCGGGTGGCGCTGCGCCAGCTTGCGCCGAAACCCTACGCCGTCGAGCGCGTCGAGACGCTGCCGGCGCTGGCGCGTTTTCTCGCCAAGACCGGCGATGGTGAAATCGTCTGGCTCAGCGACGGCATCGATACCGGACGCGGCAGCGAGTTCACCGCAGGTCTCGCGAAAACCATACAGGATCGCACACTGACGATTTTCGAAGGCGGTACCCCGCCCGCGCATGCGCTGGTCGCGGCGGAGAACGCAGCGGCAAAGATGACCGTGAAGGTGCTGCGCGCCAATGGCGGCGGCGGCGACACAGGGCTTGTCCGCGCGCTGGACCAGAAAGGCTCGCCGATCGGCGAGGCAAAATTCGCGTTCGGTGTGCAGGATCGCGAAACCGAAGCGAGTTTCGACCTGCCGGTGGAACTGCGCAACGACATCACGCGTCTCGAAGTCTCCGGCGAGCGATCGGCCGGCGCGGTCCAACTGCTCGACAAGCGCTGGCGCCGCCGCGCCATCGGCATCGTCTCGGGCGCGACCAGCGATACCGCACAACCACTGCTGGCCTCGACATTTTATCTCACGCGTGCGCTGGGGCCGTTTGCCGACGTACGGCTCGGCGAGCGCGGCTCGCCTGCGGTAGCGATCGGACAGTTTCTCGACCAGAAGCTGCCGATGATCGTGCTTGCGGACGTCGGCACCTTGTCGCCAGAGATCCGCGACCGGCTCAACACATGGATCAGGCAGGGCGGGGTGCTGGTGCGCTTTGCCGGACCGCGCCTTGCCGCAGGCGACGACGATCTGGTGCCGGTGAAACTGCGGCGCGGCGGACGCAGCCTGGGGGGCAGCCTCACCTGGGAGAAACCACAGCCGCTGGCGTCCTTCGCCGCCGACGGACCGTTCGCGGGTCTCGCCGTCCCGAAAGACATCACCGTGACCCGTCAGGTGCTGGCCGAACCCGATCCGGGGCTCGCCGCGCGAAGCTGGGCCTTACTCGCCGACGGCACGCCGCTGGTGACCGGCGAACATCGTGACAAGGGTTTGATCGCGCTGTTCCACATCAGCGCGGATATGCGCTGGTCGGACCTGCCGTTGTCTGGCACCT
>JAGVII010000385.1 GCA_020056155.1 Afipia sp. | reverse complement strand
GCTGACGCGTATCGCGGACTTCGCGCGAACGCTCTCCCGTCTCCATGCCGCCGCCCGCACCCGGCTGGTGGATGACGATTATATCGACCGCGAGTTCAATGCGGTCTGCATGTCGGTATGGGGCTACACAACCGACGATTTCAGCGACGACCTGTTTTCGCTGAAGGATCACGAATTCCTAGATTCGCTGGACGAGGCGCGGGCGCGGATTTTCGCCGCCGAGCACGGCTACGACCTCATCGACGACACCGGCATCCTCACCGACTGGTGGGGCTATTGCTGGATGATCCTGGCCGAACACCGCGGCCTGCTGACGCCGGAGATCAAGGCGCGGGCGCGGATGGAAATGGAAGAGAAGTATCTCGCGGCTCCCAACGTGATCGGGGTCATCGTCGGGCGGTGAGCGACTGCCGGGCTCAGCGTTCGATCAACATTCAAATAGCCGGTCATCCCCGCTTTCGCGGGGACGACGCAGAAAACTCACATCACGCGCTTTGGTTTTGGCATGGCGATCTTCGGCAGCGTGGCATCCGGCGCCATCGGCTGCGCGTATTTCGGCTCGGGCACCGATCCGGTGATGTCCTGCGACGAATAGGTATCTTCCGGAATTTCAGCCGCCACCGGCGCGACCTTCATCTCGCCGAGTCGCGCACGCAGTTCCGGCGTCAGGCCGGGGTAATTGTTGACCGGCGTGAACTGCGCGGTCTGGCCGTTGGCGGAGTTCGTGCCGGAATAGGCGACAAGCCCGTTTGAGGTTGCAACGATGTCGCCGGGACGCAGGGTGGTATCGAGCGACAGATCGACCGGCGCGAGACCCGCGGGGTCGCGGCCGTTGCAGGTACAGTCCGCCTTCAGCGCCTTGCGGTATGCGAACGCGTTCGGCGTATCCACATAGCGTTCGCCCATGTTGCCGACCGCGTAATCGATGCTGTTGCCGGAATAGACCTTGGTTGTGCTGGCCGGGCAGAACGACTGGCACATCTGTGCCGGCGTGCCGCCGCCGCGCGAGGTCAGCGGAAAATACCGGCCGTCGCAGGTCCGTACGCAATAGGTGGTGAAGCGGCCGCCGGGCGAAGCCGCGGGCGGCGCGGGATCCGGACTGGACAGGCCGAACGGATCGGCGAAGGCATTGCCCGGCGCCTGTTGCGGCGCCTGCCGCTCCGTTTTGCCGCCGCCGAACAGGAAATCGAGAATGCCGGCGGACGCCACGCGCGGCGCAAGCGCGACGGGCATTGCCAGCATGAGGATGAGAACAAGCGTCATGCGGCGCCGCACGCGCGAACTACGCAATTCTTTACGCAACACTGACGGCCCCACTCACGCAACGCTGACGCCCGCGGCAGGATTATGCCGCAGCGTCAACGACCTTAGGGCGTGATGGTAAACGCGAGGTTAGGAGCGCGAATGTTGGCGATAGATCATGATGAAGGTGACTTACTCCCTCGTCATTGCGAGCCAACCGGCTCGGCTTTGCCGGCCCGATGACAGGCTTCGCAAAGCAATCCAGAACGAGGAGAGCAAGAACTGGATTGCTTCGTGGCAAGTGCTCCTCGCAATGACGGTCAGTAGCCCCTTTCTACATCCCATTCGAATCATCATGCTCTAGCGCCCAGCAGTGAGGTGTGCCTCGCGCAGCTTGACCATGACATACAGGGTGAGATTGGTCGGCGTTGCGATGCCGAGTTCTGCTCCCTTTTTCACGACATAGCCGTTCAGATAGTCGATCTCGGTGAGCTTGCCGCGCGCGAGATCCTGAGCAGTGGACGAATACTGGCCGGGCACGGCTTCGGCGAGCGCAAACACGGCCTGCTTCACATTGGCGGGAATCGAAATGCCCGCCGCGTGCGCGACGGCAAGACATTCATCGATGGCGTTGTCGATGACGTCGCTGACGCCCTTGACCTTGAGCATTGCGCCGTAGGGGAGTTGTGCAACCGCAGATATGGCGTTGTAGGCGCAATTGGTGATGAGCTTGGCCCACAGATCGCTCATGACGTTGTCCGAGACCGCCGTCGGTATCGCGGCGTCGCTGAACCGCCGCGCGATGTCCGCGCTGGCCGGTGAGGTGCCGATAATCAGTTCGCCGCGTCCGTGGTGTTTGACGTGGCCCGGGCCTGCCATTTCGGTGGCGACGTAAACCACGGATGGAACGGCGATCTGCTTGATCGTCGCCTGCACGCGCTCCGCGTTGTCCACGCCGTTCTGAAGACAAAGCACCGTCGCGTCCGGTTTCAGGAAGGGAGCGATCGACCGGCCTGCGGATTCGGTGTCCGCCGATTTCACGCAGAACAGGACAATGTCGGCGCCTTCGACGCCCGAAGCCTCGCTTGTGGCCCGCACGGCAACCGTGCCGTTGAAGCTGCGGCTTTCGAACGTCAGGCCACGCAGGCTGATGGCTTCGACGTGCTGAGGCCGCGCGATCAGGGTCACGTCGTGCCCGGCCCGCGCCAGCATCGCGCCGAAGTAGCAGCCGACAGCTCCGGCTCCCATGACCGCGACTTTCATCAGGACCTCTCCGCCAGCGAGCTTCTCCGCCATGTCCGAAACGGGCGCGTGCCTACGGCTTGAAGAACAGGAACGTCGCCAGCACGAAAGTCGGCACCAGCACCAGCATCGACCACACCATGTAGCCGAAGAAGCTCGGCATTTTCACCCCGGCCTGCCGCGCGATCGCATAGACCATGAAATTCGGCGCGTTGCCGATATAGGTGTTGGCGCCCATGTAGACCGCGCCGGACGAAATCGCGGCCAGTGTCGCGGCCTTCGCCGTCATCAACACCTGCGGATCGCCGCCTGCGAGCTGGAAGAACACCAGATAGGTCGGCGCGTTGTCGAGGAACGACGACAGGATGCCGGTCAGCCAGAAATAGGCGGCGGCGTTGTTGCTGCCGTCGGCATTGGTGACGAGGCTGAGCAGCGCGGCGAACGGGCCTTGCGGACCCGCCTGCAGCATCGCCATCACCGGGACGATGCAGATGAAGATGCCTGCGAACAGGATCGCCACTTCCTGGATCGGCCCCCAGGAGAATCCGTTCGCCTTGCGATCGGATTTTTTCGTCCACGCAAGCGATGCGAACACCACCACGACGAAGATCGCATCGCGGAGCAGATCCTGAATTTCGAGATCGACACCGGCGATGTGGAAGGAGATGCCGGGCTTCCACTGCGCGCTCATCAGGATGGCGGCGATGACGACCGCGATCAGCAGGAGGTTGATCTTGCCGTGAAGCCTGAGCGGCGAGTCGGGGGTCGGGTCCTTCTTCCTGGAGAAGCGGCCCTCGCGGTGATGCATGTAAAGATCGATCACCATGAAGATCGCGAGCACGATGCCGCCGACCACCAGCGTTTCATACCAGAGATGCGTCGTGGTCCAGAAGAAATCGACGCCCTTGAGAAAGCCGATGAACAGCGGCGGATCGCCGAGCGGAGACAGTGCGCCGCCGATATTGGCGACGAGGAAGATGAAGAACACCACGACGTGCGCGTTGTACTGGCGGCTGTCGTTGCAGCGGATCAGCGGGCGGATCAGGATCATCGCCGCACCCGTGGTGCCGACGACGCTGGCCATGCAGGCGCCGACCGCGAGCAGCACGGTGTTGGTGAAGACGCTGTCGTGCAGGTTGCCTTCGAGATAGATGCCGCCGGCCACCACGAACAGCGCGAGCAGCAGCAGGATGAACGGCATGTATTCCAGCAGCGCGGTGTGCGCGAGCGTGGTCGTCACGGTGGACACGTCGGCGGTCGCGAACAGCGGAATGACGATCAGCGCCGCCCAGAACGTGGTGAATTTGCCATAGTGGTGTTCCCAGACGTGAGGATAGAACACCGGACCTGTGGCGATACACAAAAGGATGCCGATGAACGGCAGCGCCCACAGGATCGACAGCTTCGCGCCGTCCAGTCCTTCGGCGGCGAAGGCGGGCGCGGGGAGCAGCACCAGCGCGAAGGCAGCGGCGGCAAGCCCCAAGCGGGCGTGCCGGGTGAGGGCCCGTTGCGGGCGTGTGTTGCTGTCAGTCAAAAATACCTCCTCGCCGCCTCGCTCCCGCAGGCAGGGCAAGGCGCAGATGTCAGCTCTTGAGAAATTCGCCCGCCTTGTAGAGCGCGCGGAATGGAATGCCGGCTTCGGTGAACGCTTCGGTCGCCCCCTCGTCGCGGTCGACCATGGTGAACACCATCACGACCTCGCCGCCGGCGTCCTTCACTGCGTCCACCGCCTTGATCGCGGAGCCGCCGGTGGTGGTGACGTCCTCGACGATGACGATGCGCTTGCCGCTCAGGCTTTCACCCTTGGCGAGGCCTTCGACCGCGAGCCGCGCGCCGTGTTCCTTCGGCTTCTTGCGTACGAAGAAGGCGGCAATGGGATGTCCCTTGAGCCACGACAGTTGCGCGATGGCGCCGGCGATCGGCACCGCGCCCATTTCGAGCCCGCCGATGTAATCGACCTGATCGTCCTTCAGCGCATCGAGCGACAGTTCCGCCAGGAGGGCGGCGCCTTCCGGATCGAGCATGGTCGGCTTCAGGTTGAAGTAGAAATCGCTCTTGCGGCCCGACGCCAGCGTGATTTCGCCGCGCCCGAACGAACGTTTGCGGATGATGTCGGCAAGGCGGGCGCGGGACGCTGATTTGGACAAGGCGGTCTCTCGGACTACGGGGAGTTTTACGGAATTTTACGGCATGACCCGAAAAGTGGAAACCGGTTTTAGGATCATGCTTCGACCAAAGCTGCCGTGGACATTCCACAGCGGATCGCCCACCGTCAACAGCGCAAGATCAATAAAGGCAGCAAATGACCATCGACCTTTACACCTGGAATACGCCCAACGGCCGCAAGATCAGCATCGCCCTCGAGGAAATGAGCCTGCCCTACAAGGTGCATCCCATCAATATCTCCAGGGACGAGCAGTTCGCGCCGGAGTTCCTCAGAATCAGCCCGAACAACAAGATTCCCGCCATCGTCGATCCGGACGGCCCGCATGGCAGGCCGGTCAGCATTTTCGAATCCGGAGCGATCCTGCTTTATCTGGGCGAGAAGACCGGAAAATTCCTGCCTAGGGATCTGGGCGACCGCATCCCGGTGCTGGAATGGCTGATGTGGCAGATGGGCGGCTTCGGGCCGATGCCGGGCCAGGTGCATCATTTCATCGCACTGGAAAACGAGCAGGACCGCCGCTACGGCCTCGAACGCTTCATGAAGGAAACGCGCCGTCTCTATGGCGTGCTGAATGGCCGCCTTGAGGGGCGTGAATTTGTCGCGGACAAAATTTCGGTCGCGGACTTCGCCATTCTCGGCTGGGCGTGGCGGCATGAGCGACACAAGGTCGCGCTCGACGATTTCCCGAACGTGAAGCGCTGGTACGCGACAATGATGGCGCGGCCGGGCGTGCAGCGCGGGTTCGAGGTGAAGCTGGGTTAGGCGAACTCAGCGTCCGGTGCTCAGCGCGAACCAGACGGCGATGGCGGCCAGCAGCACCGCAAGGACGCGGCGAACAGTCCGGCGCTGGTCCGGCGTCGCGATGACGCTTTGCAAGCGTGAGGCAAGCAGGACGATGATGAGATGGATCGCGGTGGCGATGCTGACATAGATCGCCGACAGCATCAGCGTTTGCGCCGCCACCGAGCCTTTGCCGATCTGGATGAAGTCCGGCAGCACGGCGACATAGAACACCGCGGCCTTCGGATTGAGCAGGTTGGTGATCAATCCGCGCCGGAACGCGGTCCACGGGCCGATTGCGACAGCGCCATCGGTTGCTCCCGGCGCCGTCTCGCGCTCTGCCGCCCACGCGTCCCATGCGAGCCAGAGCAGGTACGCCACGCCGCCCCAGCGCAGCGCCTCGTAGAGGAATGTCGAATTGTCGATGATGGCGCTGAGACCGAGCGACGCCGCCACGCCATAAACCGAAAGCCCGAGTGCGATCCCGGCAACCGCCGCAACGCCTGCGCGAATCCCCTGTGAGAGCGACAGCGCCGCGAGATAGGCCATATTCGGGCCGGGCGTGATCTCGATGACGAAGCACATCAGCGCGAAGGCGAGCAGGGAGGCGGACGATGAGCTGACCATTCGCGTGCTATCGCTTTCGGCTTGTCTTCAATGCGCCTCGTCCCAGTTGCTGGCAGCCCGCGCATCGACCTGCAACGGCACCGTCAGCGACACCGCCGGGAACGGCGCGTCCTGCATCACATGCTGGATCACCGGCAAGGTTTTGGCGACTTCGTCCTCCGGCACCTCGAAGATCAGTTCGTCGTGCACCTGCAGCAGCATCTGCGCCGACAGTTTCTTTTCGGCGAGCGCGTCTTCCATCCGGATCATGGCGCGGCGGATGATGTCGGCGGCAGAGCCCTGCAGCCGCGCATTGATCGCGGCGCGCTCGTTGAACGAGCGGATCGACGGATTGCTCGCCTTGATATCGGGATAATGACATTTCCGGCCGAAGATGGTCTCGACGTAGCCGTGCTCGCGGCAGAAGTCGCGCGTCGCGTCCATGTAGGCGCGGATGCCGGGGAAACGCTCGAAATACTTCTTGATATACGCGCCGGCTTCCTCGCGCGGAATGCCGAGCTGATTGGCGAGGCCGAACGCCGAGATGCCGTAGATGATACCGAAGTTGATCGCCTTGGCGCGGCGGCGCACCTCGCCCGGCATGTCCTTGATAGGCACGCCGAACATTTCCGAGGCGGTCATGGCGTGGATGTCCAGCTTGTCGTGGAACGCCTGTTTCAGCGACGGAATGTCCGCGATCTCGGCAAGCAGCCGCAATTCGATCTGCGAGTAGTCCGCCGAGACCAGCTTGTTGCCCTTGCCGGCGATGAAGGCCTTGCGGATCTTGCGGCCGTCCTCGGTGCGCACCGGAATGTTTTGCAGGTTCGGTTCGTTGGACGACAGCCGGCCCGTGGTGGTCGCGGCCAGTGCGTAGGTCGTATGCACGCGATGGGTCTGCGGATTGACGTATTCCGGCAGTGAATCGGTGTAGGTCGATTTCAGCTTGGTGACCTGACGCCATTCCAGAATGCGTTTCGGGAAGTCGTGACCGGCTTCGGCCAGTTCATCGAGAATCTGTGCCGACGTCGACCATGCGCCGGTTTTAGTTTTCGCGCCGCCCGGCAGGCCCATCTTGCCGAACATGATGTCGCCGAGCTGTTTCGGGCTGCCGGGGTTGATCGGCTCGCCGGCCATTTTCTGGATGTCGGCTTCGACGCGCGCTGCGGTCTGCGCGAACTCGCCGGAGAGCCGCGACAGCACCTGCCGATCGATGGAAATGCCGCGCCGCTCCATGTGCGCCAGCACGGACACCAGCGGACGTTCCAGCGTCTCATAGACGGTGTTGACGCGATAGGCCATCAGGCGCGGTTTCAATACGCGCCAGAGTCTCAATGTGACGTCGGCGCGCTCGGCGGCGTATTCGGTCGCCTTGTCGACCGGCACCTGATCGAACAGAATCCGGTTCTTGCCGGTGCCGGTCAGTTCCGTGAAGCCGATGGCCTTGTGGCCGAACCAGCTCTCCGACAGCGCTTCCTGATCGTGGCTCGCGCGGCCCGCATCGAGCACGTAGGAAATCAGGATGGTGTCGTCGATCGGCGCCATGTCGATGCCGTGCTGCGCCAGCACCACGGTATCGAATTTCAGATCGTGGCCAATTTTGAGAACACCGGGGTCCGTGAGCGGCGGCTTGAGCGCGGCCAGCGCATCGGCGGCCTTGATCTGGTCCGGCGCGAGCCCGCCGGCGAACAGCCCCGAGCCGTCGCCGGGTTTGGTGTGCGCCAGCGGGACGTAGCAGGCCTCATTGATGCCGGTGGCCAGCGAGATTCCGCAGATTTCAGCCTGCATCGGGTCGGCGTTGGAGGTCTCGACCGTCACCGCGACCTGCCCGATGTCGAATGCGCGCGCGATCCAGCGCTGCAATTCGTCGAGGGTCTTGATCGTCGCGTATGCGGCGCGATTGAACTTCGCGCTGCGCGCTTCCGCCGCGCGGGCATCGGCAAGCGCCTTCGGCGTTTGCGGGCCTGTGCCGTTGGCAGATTGCTTCGGTTGCGGCGTCGATCCCGCCCATTGACCGGCGCTGGACGTTTTCCCGGCCGTTCCCTGAGCAAAAAGATCAGGCCCGCCGCCGAGCGGTGGCGTCGCGGGTGACGAAGCCGCGACATCGGCGGGCGCGAACGCGCT
>JAGVII010000363.1 GCA_020056155.1 Afipia sp. | reverse complement strand
GGATCGATCCGGAACCAGCCGCGCGTCGCGGTGGCGGACTTGTCCTCAATGCCGATGGCGGCTTCGACCACGTAGCTCATGCGGTTGCAGAGCTTCAGGTCGGCGCGGGCGGGAGAGGTAAGGAAAATTGCTGCGAAGAACGACGCCGCCGCAAAATTGAAAAGGTGAGTGCGATGTTTAAGGGTGTCATGGCCGGACTTGTTCCGGCCATCCCGAATATGATGGCACTGCGCCCTTGCAATCGAGATCACCGGGACAAGCCCGGTGATGACAATCGAGAGTGCAGCGCGTGCGCCCATCACTTGTGGATCAGCGTTCCCGTGCCCTGATTGGTGAACAGTTCGAGCAGCACGGCGTGCGGCGTCTTGCCGTCGATGATGACCACGCCCTCGACGCCCGCTTCCAGCGAATAGATGCAGGTCTCGACCTTCGGGATCATGCCGCCCGAAATGGTGCCGTCGGCGATCAGCTTGCGCGCATCCTTGATCGACAGTTCGGGAATGAGCTTCTTCGACTTGTCGAGCACCCCGGGCACGTCGGTCAGCAGCAGCAGGCGCTTGGCCTTCAGCGCCCCGGCGACCGCGCCTGCAAAGGTATCCGCGTTGACGTTGAAGGTCTGCCCCGTCGCCGAGGACGCGAGAGGCGCCAGCACCGGAATCAATTCGTAGCCGATGAGCTGGTTGAGCAGCGTGAGATCGACCTTGTCGGGTTCGCCGACGAAGCCGAGATCCACTACCTTCTCGATGTTGGAGCCGGGATCGACCATGGTGCGGGTCGCCTTGGTGGCGGTCACCATGTTGCCGTCCTTGCCGCACAGGCCCACGGCCTTGCCGCCGGCTTCGTTGATGTGGCTGACGATCTGCTTGTTGATCGATCCCGCCAGCACCATCTCGACGATCTCGATGGTGGCCGCGTCGGTGATGCGCAGCCCCGATGCGAATTCCGACTTGATGCCGAGCCGGGTCAGCATCGCGGCGATCTGCGGGCCGCCGCCGTGCACCACCACGGGATTGATCGCGGTCTGCTCCAGCAAGACAATGTCGCGGGCGAATTGCCGGGCGAGGTTTTCCTCGCCCATGGCGTGGCCGCCGTATTTAATGACAATGGTTTCCTCGTCGTACTGCTGCATGTGCGGCAGTGCTTCCGACAGGATGCGGGCCTGATCCTGCGGGCTGATATTCGTCGGCAGATCCATCATGGGGACTTCTCGTTCACGCGCGGGTGGCTAGTGGTCCGATTCTAACATTCGCATTCCGTTGCAGCAGATCCTTTTGCGAATGTTAGAATCGAAGGACCACTAGCAAATATCAATTTCTAGTGGAGTTTGGATTTGACATTCGCTTCCCGGACTCGCTGCTTGTTGGGCGCGAATGTCAAATCCACTCCACTAGTTGGGTTTAGCCGATTGATGCGAGGCGTGCAAAGCTTGCGCGTCGCAGATCAGCCCGCGCGTCGTGGCCACGCGGCGGCAACGGCCAGCACCAGCCAGCTCAGGATCAGCAGCGTGCCGCCGGTCGGCGCAGCCATTGTGAACAATCCGTGACCGGCATACTGGCGCATCGCCAGATCGCCCGCGAACAGTGCCGCGCCGACGATGAAGCCAAAAGTCGCGGTCAGGCCGAGGTGACGCTGGGCAATGCCGTGCCCGGTCAGCAGCGCCGCGCCGATGACGGCGCTGGCGTGGAACAGCAGCATCGACGATGCCGAGGCGAGCCGCGACGCGTCGGGCTGGTGGGCGGCCGCCGCCGCCAGCACCACACCGGCCGCGCCCATCAGTCCGGCGAAGATAACGGCGAGGCGCAGGGCGGCATTTCCGGTCATCAAATTCTCTCCCTGAGCAGGCGGATCATGGCGGCGCGCAATTCGGGCATGCCGTCACCGGTGCGCGACGACGTCACCAGCAATTCGGGGAACGCCGCCGGGTGTTTCACCAGCGCCGCTTTGGTCGCGGCGATGGTGTCCTCGAGCGCGGCCCTTTTCACCTGATCGGCCTTGGTCAGCACCACCTGATAGCTGACTGCGGACCGGTCGAGCGTCTTGAGCACGTCGGTATCGACATCCTTGAAGCCGTGACGGGAGTCGATCAATACATAGACGCGCGCGAGATTGGCGCGGCCCTGCAGGAATTTGTGGATCAGCGCCGTCCACGAGGCGACCTTGGTTTTCGGAGCGGATGCGTAGCCGTAGCCCGGCATGTCCACCAGCCGAAGCCCGGCGTCCTTGCCGTCCGCAGGCGTCGGGCCTTCGAAGAAGATCAGCTCTTGCGTTCGCCCCGGCGTGTGCGAGGTGCGCGCCAGCCCGTTGCGGCCCGTCAGCGCGTTGATGAGGCTGGATTTGCCGACGTTGGAGCGGCCCGCGAATGCGATCTCGACGCCTTTCATCGGCGGCAGCGCTTCGATCGACGGCGAGGCCCAGACGAATTGCCAGTCGCCGGCGAAAATCTTTCGTCCGGCTTCGATCAGCTCCGCATCGGTTTTATCGGTCATGCGAAGATTTTCCAATGCACCCCGTCGACGGGCAATAATTTACTTCGTCATGGCCGGGCTTGTCCCGGCCATCCACGATTTGCTTCACCGCCGGTCAAGACGTGGATGCCCGGGACAAGCCCGGGCATGACGGTGAGGGATGATAGCGCGGCGGCTCGTAGAACCAGTGCCGCTACGTCGTCTTCTTGCTGCCCGCGAAGGTCGCCCTGATGTTGTCGAACAGTTCGATCTTCGCGCCGTTCTTGTTCATGATGTAGCCCTGCTGGAGCACCGAGAGCAGGTTGTTCCAGGCCCAGTAGATCACGAGACCGGCGGGGAAGCCGGCAAGCATGAAGGTGAAGAGCAGCGGCATCCAGTCGAAGATCATCTTCTGTGTCGGATCTGGCGGCGTCGGATTCAGCTTCATCTGGACCCACATCGTGATGCCCATGATGATCGGCCAGATGCCGAGATGCAGGTAGTAGCCGAGAACCGGAAGCTGCGTCGGATCGAATGCCAGCAAGCCGAACAGGTTGAACAGGTTGGTCGGATCCGGCGCCGACAGATCCTTGATCCAGCCGAAGAACGGCGCATGCCGCATTTCGATGGTCACGAACAGAACCTTGTAGAGCGAGAAGAACACCGGGATCTGGATCAGAATCGGAAGACAGCCCGCGATCGGGTTGATCTTCTCCTTCTTGTAGATCTCCATCATTTCCTGCTGCTGCTTCACCTTGTCGTCGGGATACTTGTCCTTCAGCGCGGCGAGCTGCGGCTGCACGGCCTTCATCTTCGCCATCGAGGCGTAGGATTTGCTGGCGAGCGGGAAGAAGACAAGCTTGACCAGCACCGTCACCAGCAGGATGGCGACGCCGAAGTTGCCGACGATGTGGAAGAACCAATCGATCATGAAGAACATCGGCTTGGTGATGAAGTAGAACCAGCCCCAGTCGATCAGGCGATCGAACTTGTTGAGGCTGAGCTGTCTGT
>JAGVII010000603.1 GCA_020056155.1 Afipia sp. | reverse complement strand
GGCAAGGCGAACCTCGCCGCCGCGGAAGCCGAGGCGTCCGGCAAGCTGGTGATCGAGGCCAGGCACATCAGCAAATCATACGGCGACCGGCCGATCGTCGATGACTTCTCCATTCGCGTCACGCGCGGCGACCGCATCGGCATCATCGGCCCCAACGGCGCGGGCAAGACCACGCTCATCAGCATGCTGACCGGGGCCGATTTACCGGACACCGGCACGATCCGCCTCGGCGCCAATATTGAAATGGCGACGCTGGACCAGCACCGCGAAAGCCTCGATCCGAAAACGACGCTGGCCGATGCGCTGACCGGCGGACGCGGCGACAGCATCATGGTCAACGGCACGCCAAAGCACGTCATCGGTTATATGAAAGACTTCCTTTTTACCAGTGAACAGGCCCGCACACCGCTCGAAGTCCTCTCCGGTGGAGAGCGCGGACGATTGATGCTGGCGCGTGCGCTGGCCAAGCCATCCAACGTGCTGGTGCTGGACGAGCCGACCAACGACCTCGATCTCGAAACCCTTGACGTTCTGGAAGAAATGCTCGGCGATTATGACGGCACCGTCATTCTCGTCAGCCACGACCGGGATTTCCTCGACCGCGTCGTGACATCGGTCATTGCACCGGAAGGCAACGGCAAGTGGACCGAATATGCCGGCGGCTATACCGACATGCTGGCGCAGCGCGGCGCGGACCTTCAGCAACGCGCCGCCAAATCGCCCGACGCGACCGAAACGAAGGCCACGAAAACGGCGTCCTCCCCGTCATCGACGAAGCGCCGCCTCAGTTTCAATGACAAGCACGCGCTGGAAACACTGCCGAAGACCATGGCGAAGCTTCAGGCGGAGATCGCCAAGCAACAGAGGCTGCTGGATGATCCGGAACTCTACGCGAAAGACCGCAAGAAATTCGACGCCGCTTCGGCTGCGATTGCCAGGGCGCACACCGAACTGGATGCCGCCGAGGAAAAGTGGCTGGAACTGGAAATGCTGCGCGAGGAAATCGAGAGCGGGGTTTGATTGTATCCTCGCTTCTTTCAGAAGGGCACGATCGGCTCTGCACAACAGATCGTCATCACCGGGCTTGACCCGGTGATCCACGTCTTACTTATAGTATGGAAGAGAAGGCGTGGATGGCCGGGTCAAGCCCGGCCATGACGGGCTGTTAGATAATCCAGAACGCCTCGCCCGGCCGCTGCGCCTGTCGCGAAACAGGCCTGCAACAGATAGCCGCCGGTCGGCGCTTCCCAATCCAGCATTTCACCGGCGACAAACACACCGGGCAGCTTTCGCAGCATATAGTGTGGATCGATTTCGCCGAACGAAATTCCGCCCGCTGTCGAAATTGCGCGCTCGATCGGCGCGATACCTGTGAGCGGAACGGGAACGGCGTTGATGAATGCAGCAAGCGCTTCGGGAGACATCGCGGGCAGGTTCAGCCCCGCAACAATCGCGGCTTCCTGCAGCAGCCCGATGGCGACCGGCGAAAGGCTCGCGGCCTTTCTCAGATAAGTCGACATCGACTGTTTCTGCCGCGGCTTGCCGACACGCGCCGTCAGATCGGATGCTGTGAGATCGGGCCGCAGTGCAATGTGGAGAACAGCCTCGCCAAGTGCCAGCAACGCATCGCGGATCGGAGCCGACAGCGCATAGATCGCGCCACCTTCGATGCCCTCGCGCGTGATCGTCGCCTCGCCGCGCACTGTCTCTCCGCCGAACGACAAGGCAACACCTTTCAGTGGCTGCCCTTCAAAGCGATTGCGGAACAGATCCGACCATCTGACATCGAAGCCGGAATTGGCGGGCCGTAATGGCGCAATCTCGATGTCCCTCGCCTTGAACGAAACGGTCCAGCCACCATCTGCGCCTAACCTGGGCCAGCTTGCGCCGCCAAGCGCGATGACCGTGGCGTCTGGTTTGAACGTCTTCAGGCCTTCGGGCGTTTCGAATTGCAATTCGCCCGTCGTACTCCACCCCATCCAGCGATGACGCAACGCCAGGCGAACTCCGGACTGATCGAGCCGCCGCAGCCATGCGCGCAACAACGGGGATGCTTTCATGGCTTGCGGAAATACCCGTCCGCTTGAACCCACGAACGTAGATTGTCCGAGACCTTCGCTCCATGCGCGCAGGGCATCGGGTGGAAACGCTTCGATGGCAGATCGCAGACGGGGCATCGCCTCGCGATAACGCCGGAGAAACTGGTCCAGCGGCTCGCTATGGGTGAGATTGAGGCCGCCGCGTCCGGCGAGCAGAAACTTGCGCCCCACCGACGGCATGCGCTCATAGACGGTGACGCGCGCACCGCCCGCCGCCAAAACTTCAGCCGTCATCAGCCCCGCGGGACCGGCACCGATGACGGCGACATCCAAGTTGCTTAACCGCCCATCGGCGGCAGCTTGATGCCCGCGGCCTTGGCGGCCTGTTCGACGTACTTGAACGTCTGGAAGAATGCGCCGCCGAGATCACGCGCGGTCGACATATCGCCGATCTTCGCAAAGTTCGCCGCGATGGCATCCGGCGTCCACTGATCCTGCGGCAGGTTGAGGCCTTCGGTCTCGACCACCTTGATCACTGCGAACGAACCGGCACCCGCGCCCATGATGGTGCGAGTCGGCGCATCTTCGCTCAGCAGATAAAGCACAGCGGGCGTGATCGCTTCCGGCTTCATCAGCGCGAGGATCTCCGGCCCGATCAGACCCTCGGTCATGCGGGTCGCGGCTGTTGGAGATATGGTGTTGACCTTGATGTTGGTCTTGCGCCCTTCCTCGGCGAGCACATTCATCAGGCCGACCATGCCGGCCTTCGCGGCGGCATAGTTCGCCTGTCCGAAGTTGCCAAACAGGCCCGACGACGAGGTGGTGACGACGATGCGGCCATAGCTGCGCTCGCGCATGCCGTCCCACACCGCGCGGCAGCAGTTGAACGTGCCAGTCAGGTGCACCGCGATGACCTTCGCAAAATCATCCGGCTCCATCTTGCCGAACGACTTGTCGCGCAGAATGCCGGCGTTGGCGACCATCAGATCGACGCTGCCCCATTTCATCGACGCACGGGCGACCATCTCCTTGACCTGCTCGAAATTCGAGACGTCCGCGCCATCGGCCATTGCCTCGCCGCCCGCCTTGCGGATCTCTTCCACGACCGCTTCGGCCGGGCTGACCGAGCCGCCACTGCCGTCGCGCGCCGCGCCCATGTCGTTGACCACAACCCGCGCCCCAAGCTTCGCCAGTCCCAGTGCATGCGCGCGACCGAGTCCCGCTCCAGCGCCGGTCACAACCGCAACGCGTCCATCGAATCTGATTGCCATGATCGTCCCTTAATCTATGCGAAGAAGTGCATTCCGAGCCAGTCCGCGACCAGCGCAGGCTTTGGCTCATCTTCGATTTCCAGCGTCGTGTTGGTGCGCGCCAGGAGCTCCTTCGGCGACTTCATGGTCGCTTCCGACAGCACGAAGCGCGCACGCACGCGCTTGCCGGCCCGCACGGGCGTGAGAAACCTGATCTTGTCGAAGCCATAGTTGATCGACATCGCCGCGCCATTCAGCGTCGGCATGGTGGCGTAGGCGAGCTTTGGCAACACCGACAGCGACAGGAAACCGTGCGCGATAGTGCCGCCAAATGGCGTTTCGCGCTTTGCGCGCTCAGGATCGATATGAATGAACTGAAAATCCTCGGTGGCATCGGCGAACGCATCGATCTGTTTCTGATCGATCGTATGCCACTCCGAAACACCAAGCTCTGTGCCCACGAGTTTCAGGTAGTCGTCCAGATTCATCGCAGCGCCCACGAACCATCTCCCGGCTGAAATTCCAACTGGGTTGGCACATTCCACAGATCAGCCGCTCGGCCAAGCGAAATTTGCGGACAGCGCCAATGTCCGGGCGTGTTCGCTCCTGCCGGGAACAGCGGCTGGACTCCGTTTCAAACGGGCCCCGGACGGGATCTGTGCCTGAAAAACTGACCTGAGCGTTACCGTGTGGCGCTCTGCCCGGCCTGCAGTTCCGGAAAATCCTCCTCGCGGAATTCCTGGCCGCGCAGCGCGTCCTTGCGGTCGTTGTCGTGCTCGAGACGCCGAAGCTGCACGCGGCGAATCTTGCCGGAAATGGTTTTCGGCAGCTCCGTCACCAGTTCGATCCGGCGGATGCGCTTGAACGGCGCCAGCCGCGAATGCACGTACCTGAAGATCGACAGTGCCGTATCCCGCGTCATCGCGGTGCCCGGCACAACCGAAACATAAGCCTTCGGAAGCGCGAGGCGGATCGGGTCCGGCGTCGGCACCACAGCCGCCTCGGCAACCAGTTCATGCTCCAGCAACACGCTTTCGAGTTCGAACGGACTGATGCGATAATCGGACGATTTGAACACGTCGTCGGAACGGCCCACGAAGGTCAGGTAACCATCGTCATCGAGAAACACCACGTCGCCGGTCTGATAGACCTCGCCGTCCGCGCCTTTCGGTTTGCCGTCATCACCTTGATAACCGAGCATCAGCCCCGCCGGGCGATCCACGCCGAGCACGAGACGCACCTCTCCCTCTTTCGCCGGATTGCCGTCAGCATCGGCCACCTGAACCTTGTAGCCCGGCATCGGCCGCCCCATCGAACCGACCTTCACCGCCTGTCCCGGCGAATTGCCGGCCAGCGCAGTCGTCTCGGTCTGGCCGTAACCGTCGCGGATCGTCAGCCCCCAGGCGGCCTTCACCTGATCGATGACTTCCGGATTGAGCGGCTCGCCAGCGCCGCAGACTTCGCGCACCGAAACCTTGTAGTCCGCAAGCCGCTCCTGAATGAACAGCCGCCATACGGTCGGCGGCGCGCACAGCGTCGTCACGCCACAGCGCGCGACCGTGGCCAGCAAACCTTTTGCATCGAAACGCGGCTGATTGACGATGAAGATGGTTGCGCCGGCATTCCATGGCGAGAAAAAGCAGCTCCACGCATGCTTGGCCCAGCCCGGCGACGAAATGTTGAGATGAATGTCGCCCGGCTGAAGTCCGAGCCAGTACATCGTGGACAGCGACCCGACCGGATAGCTGCGATGGCTGTGCAATACGAGCTTCGGCTTGGCCGTGGTGCCGGACGTGAAGTACAGCAGCATCGGATCGTTCGCATTGGTCGCGCCGTCCGGCGTGAACGTCTCCGGATAGTTCGCTGCGTCTTCGAACCTGCGCCAGCCTTTGTGTTCGGACGTGGCTGCGACGACAATTTTGGTGAAATCCTCACCGCCGAGGCCTTCAAATTTAGCAACCTGATCCTGCGTCGCGACCACGATCTTGGCCTTGCCGCGATCAAGCCGGTCACGCAATTCGTCCGCTGTCAGCAGCGTCGTCGCCGGAATCACGATGACGCCGAGCTTCATGGCGGCGAGCATGGTCTCCCACAACGGCACCACGTTGCCGAGCAACAACAGCAGGTGATCGCCGCGTTTGAGTCCCAGATCGCGCAGGAAGTTCGCCGTCTGGTTGGAGCGGCGCGACAACGCCGCGAACGACAGTTTCGTCTCGGTGTTCGTCGCGGCATCGACGATCCAGAGCGCCGTGCGATCCCGGCTTTCGGGATCGCCGGCCAGGCCAGCGTCGAACCAGTCGAGCGCCCAGTTGAACTGTTTCTGATCCGGCCAGCGGAACCGGGCGACGGCCGTGTCGTAATCGGTACGATGCTTAAGCAGGAAAGCGCGCGCGTCCTGGAAGGTCGTCATCAAGGAATCCTATTTCGCCAGCCCACGAACATGCTTGATGATACCGGAAAAATCGACTCCGCCATGCCCGGCCTTCTCGAAGGCATCATAGATGCTTTCGGCATGCGCGCCGAGCGGCGTGGCGGCACCGGCAGCCTTCGCGGCTTCCTGCGACAGACGCAAATCCTTCAGCATCAGAGCTGCGGCGAACCCCGGCTTGTACTCGTTGTTGGCGGGCGAAGCCGGAACCGGACCCGGCACCGGACAATACGTGGTCAGCGACCAGCACTGTCCCGACGAGGTCGAGGCCACATCGAACAGCGCCTGATGCGACAGGCCGAGTTTCTCGCCGAGCGCGAAGGCCTCCGATACGCCGATCATCGAAATACCGAGGATCATGTTGTTGCAGATCTTGGCCGCCTGCCCTGCTCCGGCCTCGCCGCAATGGACGACCTTCTTGCCCATGTTTTCCAGAACGGGCTTTGCAGCCGCAAATGCCGCGGCAGTCCCGCCGCACATGAAGGTCAACGTCGCACCCTTGGCGCCGCCCGTGCCGCCGGACACGGGGGCGTCGATCGACGGCAAGTTGTGTTCGGTGGCGTGAGCGTGCGCAAGCCGCGCGCTTTCCACATCGATCGTCGAACAATCGATCATCAGCGTGTTCTTGCCGACCGACGGAACGATCTCTTTCCACACGCCGAGAACGTGCTTGCCCGCAGGAAGCATGGTGATGACGATCTGCGCGTCCTTGACCGCCTCCGCTGCACTCGCCGCGATGCCGACGCCGTCTGCTTTGGCCGCGTCCTTCGATGCCTGAACAAGGTCGAATCCCTGAACCTTGTGACCTGCCTTGACGAGGTTAGCCGCCATGGGTCCGCCCATGTTGCCGAGACCGATGAACGCGATATTTGCCATTTCCTGCCCTCGTTATCGTTGTTCGTTATTCAGTGTCGTCAATCTGGAAAGACCAGCCTGTAAGTGCCGTTCGGCGCGAAATACTTTTCGACGATATCAGGCGTGACATCCTCGATCCGAGACGGCGACCACTTCGGGTTGCGATCCTTGTCGATGATGGCTGCGCGAACACCCTCGACAAATTCAGCGCTCGTGAAAACCGCCAGCGCCGAGTTGTATTCGCGAACGAGGCTTTCCTTGAGCGATTTGGAAGTGCGCGCACGGCGCAGCAGTTCCAGTGTCACCTTGAGGGCGGTCGGCGATTTTTCCGACAGCGCTTTGAGCGTCGCCAGCGCAAACTCCGAACCATCCTGCTTCAGCGCGGCCACGATCGCTTCCATCGTATCGTGGGCGAAAGCCCGGTCGATCTGCTCGCGATGGGCCGCAACCGGCGCCTGAACATCGGCCGCTGCATATTGCGTCATGATCGCACGAACATCGTCGCTGGTCGCCCGCAGCGGCGCGTTGGTCAGTGCGTCGCGCAGCGCCGGCCATTTGCTCGATGCAATCAGTACGTCCGCCGCACCCGCATAGACCGCATCGGCGCCGGTCATGGTTTGCCCGGTCAGGGCAAAGTAGGTGCCGATCTCGCCGGGCGCGCGCGACAGCAGCCACGTGCCACCCACGTCCGGAAAGAAACCCAGACCGACCTCGGGCATCGCCATTTTCGTCTTGTCGGTCACGATCCGATGCGCGCCATGCGCCGACAGCCCGACGCCGCCGCCCATGACGAGGCCGTCCATGTAGGCAACATAGGGCTTCGGAAATTCCGGAATGCGCGCATTCAGGATGTATTCCTCGCGCCAGAACACCGGCCCGAGATCGCCTCCCGCTTTCGCGCTTTCA
Source organism: Afipia sp. (assembly GCA_020056155.1). Lineage (GTDB taxonomy): Bacteria > Pseudomonadota > Alphaproteobacteria > Rhizobiales > Xanthobacteraceae > Afipia. The sequence continues at coordinate 3,753 of JAGVII010000603.1, read as the reverse complement.
TAAAGACCGCGAATGTCGCCGCCGGCACACAGTCCGCGCTCACCGGCGCCTTCCAGAAGGACCAGCGACACGCCCGGGTCCGCCTCGAATTCATCAAGCGCAGCCAAGATCTCGCGCGTCATCTCGAGCGTCAGCGCGTTGATCGCCTTGGGACGGTTCAACCGGATGATTCCGGCCGCGCCCTCGCGGCAGGCGATCAGGTCCTTCTCCGGTGATTCAGCCATCGCCGCATGCGCGCTCATCGTGCACCTTCGATCAGCTTGCGCGCAACGATCACGCGCATGATTTCGTTAGTCCCTTCAAGAATTTGATGCACACGCAGATCCCGTACAATTTTCTCGACGCCGTACTCCGCCAGATAACCGTATCCGCCGTGCAGTTGCAGCGCCTGATTGGCGATTTCGAAGCCCGCATCGGTGCCGAAGCGCTTGGCCATGGCGCAAAGCATGGTTGCGTCAGGGTCCTTGCGGTCGAGCGCCGCAGCGGCCCTCCACAGGAACGAGCGCGCGGCTTCCAGCTCGATGGCCATGTCGGCGAGCCGGAACTGCAGCGCCTGGAATTCGTCGAGCCGCTGACCGAAGGCTCTGCGCTCTTTCAGGTAAGAGAGCGACTTGTCGAGTGCTGACTGTGCGCCGCCGAGCGAGCAAGCCGCGATGTTGAGGCGGCCGCCGTCCAGGCCGGACATGGCGATCTTGAAGCCGATGCCCTCCTCGCCGATGCGATTGGCGACAGGAACCCGCACGTTCTCGAAGATCACGGATCGAGTCGGCTGGGCATTCCAGCCCATCTTGCGTTCGTTGGCACCGAACGACAGCCCCGGCGCGTCGCCCTCGACCACCAGCGTGGAAATGCCGCCCGCTCCGTTGCCCCCGGTCCGCGCCATCACAACGTAGATGCCGCTTGCGCCTGCACCGGAAATGAACTGCTTCTGACCGTTCAGGATGTAATGATCGCCGTCACGTACCGCGCGTGTGCTGAGCGCCGCCGCGTCCGAACCCGCGCCCGGTTCGGTGAGGCAATAGCTCGCCAGCAGCTCCATCGTGCAAAGACGCGGGAGCCATTTCTGGCGCTGCGCGTCCGAGCCATAGTGGTCGATCATCCACGAAGCCATGTTGTGGATCGAGATGAAAGCCGAGACGGTGGGACATCCGGTTGCCAGCGCCTCGAAGATCAGCGCGGCATCGAACCGCGTCAGGGCCGAACCGCCGACATCGTCGCGGATATAGATGCCGCCGATACCGAGCGCCGCCGCTTCACGCATCACATCGACGGGAAAGAATTTTTCCTCGTCCCATTTCAACGCAAAGGGCGCGATCTTCTCGGCGGCGAATTCGCGCGCCATGTCGCGAACCGCGATTTGATCCTCGGTCAGAGCGAATTGCATGGCGCGCTCATCTTTGATGGAGGCATGATCTTGTCGGAAAACCGGCTACCACTTTTCCGGATCATGCCTGGCTAGTTCATCGTCGGGATGGAGAACTCCGCACCGTCCTTGACACCGGACGGCCAGCGCGAGGTGACGGTCTTGGTCTTGGTGTAGAAGCGGATCGAATCTGGACCATGCTGGTTGAGATCGCCGAAGCCGGACTTCTTCCAGCCGCCGAAAGTGTAGTACGCAATCGGAACCGGGATCGGCACGTTGATGCCGACCATGCCGACATTGACCTTGGCCGCAAAATCGCGCGCCGCGTCGCCGTCGCGGGTGAAGATCGCAACGCCGTTGCCGTAGTCGTGGTCGGACGGCAGCGCCAGCGCTTCATTGTAGTCGTGGGCGCGCATCACCGAGAGCACAGGGCCGAAGATCTCTTCCTTGTAGATGCGCATGTCCTTGGTGACGTTGTCGAACAGACAGCCACCCATGTAGAAGCCCTTCTCATAGCCCTGCATCTTGAAGCCGCGGCCGTCGACGGCGAGTGTCGCGCCTTCCTTGATACCGATCTCGACGTAATCCTTGACGCGATCCAGCGCCGCCTGGGTCACCAGCGGGCCGAAGTCCGCGGACGGATCGGTCGAGGGACCGATCTTGAGGCTTTCGACGCGCGGAATGAGTTTTTCCATCAGGCGGTCCGCCGTGGTCTTGCCCACCGGCACCGCGACCGAGATCGCCATGCAGCGTTCGCCCGCCGAACCGTAGCCCGCGCCGATCAGCGCATCGACGGTCTGGTCCATATCCGCATCCGGCATGATGATGGCGTGGTTCTTGGCGCCGCCAAAGCACTGCGCACGCTTGCCGGTGGCGGCCGAGCGCTCATAGATGTACTGCGCGATCGGCGAAGAGCCGACGAAGCCCACGGCGCGAATGTCCGGATCGTCGAGAATCGCATCGACGGCTTCCTTGTCGCCGTTGACGCAGTTCAGGACGCCCGGCGGCAGGCCCGCCTCGATCATCAAGGCAGCCAGCGCCATCGGCACGCCGGGATCGCGCTCCGACGGCTTGAGAATAAACGCGTTGCCGCAGGCGATCGCAGGCGCGAATTTCCACATCGGGATCATCGCCGGGAAGTTGAACGGCGTGATGCCGGCGACCACTCCCAAGGGCTGCCGCATCGAATAGATGTCGATGCCGGGGCCAGCACCCTCGGTGTATTCGCCCTTCATCAGGTGCGGAATACCGCAGGCGAATTCAGCCACTTCGAGCCCGCGCTGGATGTCGCCCTTGGCGTCGGGAACCGTCTTGCCGTGCTCGCGCGCCAGCAGTTCCGCGAGCTTGTCGTAGTCGCGCTGCACCAATTCGAGGAATTTCATCATCACGCGGGCGCGGCGCTGTGGATTGGTGTTCGCCCACCCGACCTGCGCGGCCACAGCGTTCTCAACCGCAGCGCGCATCTCCGCCTTGGATGCCAACGCAACCTTGGCCTGCACTTCACCCGTCATCGGCTCGAAGACGTCCGCAAACCGGCCCGACGTGCCCTTGACTTCCTTACCGTCAATAAAATGACCGATCGTGCGCATGCGTATCCTCCAAAAGCGAATGTTTCGAAGGTTCTAGCACCGTCATAGCCGGATTAGGAACCCGGTTCTGCGCACAGCACGGTGGCGTGCAATGCAAAGAGATATTGCCCGGCGTTCAGGCCGCGGTCTTCGGTTTAGGCTTCCTCGTGCGCGGTTTTGCCGCGTTCTCGCCCCGCAGCGCGGCGTGACGGCCGGCGCCGAGGATCTCGTCCGAGAATTCGCCCGTCCCTGCCGCGCGCGCCAGAATCATCGCCCCCATGATGGTTGCAACAACAGCGATAGCTTCGCGGCGAGCCGTCTTTGCAGGCAAGTCCGGAAATTGCTCCGCAAGCATCGCGATCATGTCCTCGAGCTTGCTGGTGAAAGCCTTGCGGGTTTTTGGACTCGCGCGCGACACCTCGACGCCCAGCGACGGCAAGGCACAGCCGTTACCAGTGTCGTCGCGATGTTCGGCCGTGAGATACCCGTTCACGATTGCGGCCAGACGCTTGCCGTCGGTCGCCTGCTCAGCCCGCTTGCGCCACCGCCCGGTCGTCTGCTGCATCGCATGGGCGAAAGCCTCGCTGATCAGCGCATCGCGGGACGCAAAGTGAGCATAGAATCCACCGTGGGTGAGACCGGCTTCCTTCATCAGTTCGGCCACCCCAAGGCTTGCCGCGCCACGCTCGCGCAGGCGAACGGACGCGTTCTTCACGATCCGCTCGTGGGTTTCCGCCTTGTGATCCTTGGAATATCGCATCACCGCCTCATCAGATGTTTCGGATCATATAATATCACACCTTGGCGCGAAAAGTGCTTGTT
>JAGVII010000321.1 GCA_020056155.1 Afipia sp. | reverse complement strand
GCCGCCGAACTGGCGCCGGGTGAAAAGGACACAACACCACAGTCCGACGACGTCAAACTGGAGCGCGCCAAGCTGCTGGCCGAGATTTCCGCGCGCCAGAGCATTGTTCAACAGGCCAACCTGATCAACGTGCGCGCGCAGCAATCGCTCGATCTTATCGCGGAGCGCCGCCGCGCCCGGTTCACGGACACGGTTTTCAAGCGCTCCGCCAGTCTGATCAATCCGTCGTTCTGGGTGCGTGTGGTTGAGGAAATTCCGCCCGCGACAGGCCAACTGATCGAGCTGGCGTACCGCTGGATCGGCGTCATGACGGAGCAGCCGCTTCGCGCCGCTTCGGGCTTCGCAATTGCCGTCGTTGTCCTGCTCGGCTTTTTCCTGTCGCCGTGGCGGCGCTGGCAGGCGCGCTGGACCACCCGCGATGCCGTGATCACCGAGCCCTCTGCGCTGCGTAAGACAAGTTCTGCGGCGGTCATCGTTCTCGCCAACACCCTTGTCCCCGGCACCTGCCTGCTCGTGCTCTATCAGGCGCTGATCGCGCTTGGCGTTTTGCCGGACGAAATCAGCGCCATCGCACGGCCGCTGTTTATCGTGATCACCTTTGCGTTCTTTTTCTACAGCCTCGCGACCGCCACGCTGGCGCCGGATCGGCCAGCCTGGCGCTTGATCGATCTCGACGACGAGGTCGCCGGCAAGCTGGTTCCGGTGGCGGCCCTGCTTGGCATCGCGGCCTGCTTTGGCGTCCTGCTTCAGGGTCTTAATCGCGCGATAGGCACCCCGGCCGAACTCTCGGCAGCCAGTGAAGGCGTGGTCGCGCTGACCAAGGCCTTCCTGTTCATGGCCGCATTGCGCATCGCGGCCCGCACCGGGAACGAAGACGACAAGGAAGAAGAATCCGCCGCTACGGCCGTCAAGCGCTCTGCATGGCGTCTTTTGATTCCGCTCGGCTGGCTGCTCGCGGCAACCGCGGTGCTTGGCCCGCTGGCCGGCTTTGTCTCGTTCGGCGGGTTCGTCGCGGGGGAGATGACACTTGTCGTCGTCGTCCTGATGGCCGCCGTTCTGCTCAGCCGTTTTGCCGATGCATTGATCGCCGCGACGTTCTCCTATTATGGAGCCGTGGGCCGGTTTCTGCGGCACACTGCGGGACTCAGCAGTCCTGCGGTACGCCAGATTGCCGCCCTCCTGAACGGCTTCGTCCAGTTGACGCTGATTGCATTCGCCGTATTCGTGGTCCTCGCCACGTGGGGGATCAATTCCGACGATGTGTTCGGATCGTTGTCGTCGGCGTTCTTCGGATTTTCGATCGGCAAGTTCACGATCTCGCCGTCTGCGATTCTCGGCGCGCTCCTCGTGCTCATCGTCGGCGTGGCGGCCACCCGGGCGATCCAGCGCTGGCTCGAAACCCGCTTTCTGCCCGAGACCAATCTCGACCTCGGCGTTCGCAGTTCCATTCGCACCGGCGTCGGCTACATCGGCATTATTCTCGCCGTTATCATTGCTCTATCGTATGTCGGCCTCAATCTGCAGAACATCGCCATCGTTGCCGGCGCGCTGTCAGTCGGTATCGGCTTCGGTCTGCAGTCGATTATCAACAATTTCGTCTCGGGTCTGATTCTGCTGGTCGAGCGGCCGATCAAGGTCGGCGACCGCATCGAGGTCGGCACCCGCATGGGCGTCGTCCAGCGCATCAATGTGCGCGCGACCGAAATCGCCACCTACGACAACGTCTCGGTCATCGTTCCCAATGCCGACCTGATCAGCGGTCAGGTCGTCAACTGGATGCACGGCAGCTACACGGCGCGCCTGTCGGTGAACGTCGGGACATCCTACACCGCAGATCCGGACCACGTCATCGCGGTCCTGCTCGACATCGTCAGCGGCCATCCCCGGGCACTCAAGTCGCCCGAGCCATTTGCAATACTCGGCAACTTCGGCGCCGATGCGCTGGAGTTTACGGTGTTCTTTCATGTCGCCAACATCGGCGCCGATGCCGGCGTAGCTAACGACGTGCGGCTCGAAATCCTCAGGCGGTTTCGCAAGGAAGGCATCGAAATGCCCTTCGCCCAGCGCGATCTTCACCTTCGCGATCTCGACCGGATCGAAGCCATGGTGCGTGCGGTCAGCGGAGGCAGCCGCTCCGGGCCTGGAAAGGCTGAGACTGCGACCGATCATGTGAAACCCGACAACGGCAAGACCGATCTTGCAAAGAGCGACCGCTCCAAGGCCGAGAGCGTTCAGGGTGACGGCGGCAAAGGGACCGGCAAGGAAAGCAGGCAATAAGCGATGTCGTCCGGCTGGAACGGCGCCCCGGAATGACGGTGTTGACATTTTCCGATCTAGGAATATAGTCCGCATGTCCTGTTCGTGAGGGGCGCTTCTCGAGGGCGCTTTGAAGCGGAGCAGGATGCGGCGCCTGCGCGATGTGTCTCGCAAACACACGTCCGGGAGGCTGG
>JAGVII010000748.1 GCA_020056155.1 Afipia sp. | reverse complement strand
ATCCCCGCGAGCCCCAGCACACGTCCGGGCGGACGGCTCGAGGACTTCCGCGGCCAGCGTCGGGAACGGACGGAAGGCGGCCGCACCGTCATCACCGAGCCGGGACGCGTGATCATTCGCGATCCGAACGGACAGTCGTTCGTGCGGCACAATGACGTCGATCGTTTCCGTTACGGCGCGCGCGACGTGCGCGTCACTCGCGACGGAAGAAATACGCGCACCGTCGTCGTTCGTCCGGACGGCACGCAGATCATCACCATCAACGACGAACGTGGCGGCCTGCTCCGGCGTATCCGCCGCGACAACCGCGGCCGCGAGGTCATCATCATCGACAACCGGCCGCGCGGACCCGGCTTCGGCGCCGGCCTCGCTGCCGGTGTGGTCGCCGGCGCCATCGGCGGCTACTTCGTATCGCTGCCGCCGCCGGTGCTGCGCATTCCGCAGAACCGCTACATCGTCGAAGCGGAGGATGCGCCGCCGGAACTGATCTACGACACACTGACCGCGCCTCCGGTGGAGCGCATCGAGCGGCGTTACTCGCTCGATGAAATCCGCTACAGCCCGTCGGTCCGCCAGCGCATGCCGAGCATCGACCTCGACAGCATCAACTTCGAGACCGGATCGTGGGAAATCCCGCCGGATCAGGCCGCGAAGCTGCAGGCCATCGCCGACGGACTCAACCGCGCCATCCAGCGCAACCCAAGCGCGGTGTTCCTGATCGAGGGGCACACCGACGCGGTCGGCGGCGAGGTCGATAACCTGTCGCTGTCGGATCGCCGCGCCGAATCGGCGGCCACGCTGCTAACCCAGCAGTTCAACGTGCCTGCGGAGAATCTCACGTCGCAGGGTTACGGAGAACAGTATCTGAAGGATCAGACGGACGGGCCGAGCCGCGTCAACCGCCGCGTCACCATCCGCAACATCACGCCGCTGCTGAACGGCGGACAGGCCTCGCTGCCGCCGCCGCCTCCGGGCACCGCGCCTCCGCGCCGCTGAGGCGCGCAGAACGCACACAAGAAAACGGCCGGGAGCAATCCCGGCCGTTTTGTTTGGGGACGCGGGATTAACGCCGCATTTTGCTGAAGCGGTGAAGCATCGAGCTTGCAACTTCACGCGCGCGGCGGGCGATCATCCCGGCTACCCAGTTGTCGATCAGGCGGCCGATACGCCGCAGCAGGATGGCCGCGGCTATTCGATAGCCCGATGGAATCGCACCCGGCGATCCGGCATGGAATGACAGACTCATTGTTCAAATTCCCTTTGGTTCGATCAATGCAGGCTCGCGCCCCGGCTCACGCGCTGAGCGCACGCGGCGGCACGCAGGCTTCGCAGATCGCCGCCGCGTGGCGATGGTCCGTTCCGCAGCAGCCGCCGAGAATGCGCATCGCCGGGAACGACGAGCGCAGTCTCCGGTAACGCTGGCCGAGATCAAGCGGATCGCCGGCGTCGAGCGTTTCGGATTCGTCGAGCTCGGCGTGACTCTTGGCCGAGGCATTGGCGCGTACGCCATGGATTCGCGCCATCCACGGCTCGCCCGCCTGCAGCGCCTGCTCGAAATGCGCCGGATGAGCGCAGTTGATCATGAAGTAGACGGGCGCATTCTGCGTTTCGCGGTCCACGGTCTCGATGGCTTCGCGCAGCGTCTCGCCCTTCACCATGCGGCCATCCGTCTCCACCGTGAACGAGATCGCGCACGGAATGCCGTTTGAACGCGCCGCGCGCGCGATGCCGATGGCCTCATTGATGCCGGTGAGCGTGAACGCTGTCACCATGTCGGCGCCGGCCTCGGCAAACGCCGCGATCTGCGCACCATGATAGGCTTCCGCCTCATCGGCATCCATGTTGCCGGCCTTGTAGCCATCCCCGCGCGGTCCGATCGCGCCGCTGATGACGCAGGGCATTTCCGCGCTCTCCCACTTCGCGCGCAGGCCTTTGAGAAACGCGATGGAGTTGACGTTGATCGCTTTCAGCGCAGCCGCGTCGTAGCCGAGCTTCGTGCCCCAGTCCGCATTGGCGCGCCAGGTCGGCGTGTCGAGCACGAAGCCGAGGCCATTGTCGCGCGCGATCGCAAGATAGCTCTCGTAGTATTTCGTCAGCAGCGCCCGGCCCTCCAACTTGTCCAGAAGGACGAAGGACGCGAAATGAGGCAGGTCCACGCCGTCATTGAAAATGAGGGAGGTTTCCATGCCGCCGTCGGTCAGAAAAATGCCGCCACGCTGCTGCGGCAGGTCGTGTCGATACTTAGCCATTGTGTCTGCTCCATAAATCGCCCTGCGGCGGTCGCGGACGCGACGGCTCAGGCATGGCCGGAGTGGTGCCGCAAGATGTCGCGGGATACTAGAATCCTTATGGTACGGCTGAAGCCTCGGCCGGGAAGTGCTATAAAATCAACTGTTTGATCGACCGGCCGGACCGCGCGCGGCGGCATGTGCGCCGAAAACCGGACCGGCGGTACAGTTTTATTTCATGGTTGTGACCAGAACCGATTGCCGGAGGCGCATATGGGAAAAGGCGAAGCCACACGCGAGCGGATTCTCGAAATTGCGGAATCCGCCGTGCTTGCGAAAGGTTTCGGCGCGACCTCCATCGACGAGGTCATTGTCGAAGCCGGGCTGACCAAGAGCGGCTTTTTCTATCACTTCAAGGACAAAAACGCGCTGGCGCGCGAAATGGTGCGCCGCTATGTCGAGACCAACGACAAGCTGTTCGACGACATCTTCGCGCGCGGCGCCGAACTCTCCGACGATCCGCTGCAGGCATTTCTGATCTCGCTGAAATTGCTCGCGGAGATCATGGCCGACCTGCCGAACGGCCATCCCGGCTGCCTGATCGCCAGCATCTGCTATCAGGAGCGGCTGTTCGACCGCGAGGTCCGCGATCTCACCGCAGACTCGGTGCGAAGCTGGAACGCACGCTTCCGCGCGATCTTCGAAGGGATCGCCGCAGTTCATCCGCCAAGGGAGCCGGTCGATCTCGACGATCTCGCCGAGATGATGTCCTGCATCGTCGATGGCGGCATCATCATGTCGAAGACGCTGAACGATCCGCGCCGGCTCGAGCGGCAGATTCTCACCTTCCGCACCTGCGTGAAGCTGATCTTTTCGCCGGCGTGAGCCTGATTCACGGAGTTTCGCTATCGTCCGGGCGGTGCAAGTCCGAGTGCATCGGCCATGACGCGGAACACTTCGGTATTGTCCATCGAACCGCGCACCCGATCACTGCCGGGGCCTGTCGCGGTCAGGATCACGTCCTCGCCCGAATGCACGCTCGCCCCCATCATCGCCGGGAGGTTGCCGAGCCGCAGCATCGCGCCAGGCAGGTTCTTGTGCTTCTCGTTGGCTTTGAAGGTGTTCGGCTCGTCAGCTTTCTGCGTCGGCTCGTTCGGATGGTCGAGTTTGGGGCGCATCGTCTCGTAGTGATCGGGCAGGCTCGCCGAGAAAATCGCCAGACGCCGGCTGACATCGATGCGGGAGGGATAACCTTCGGCATCCGGCGCCGGATAATTCGGAAACCCGGCGCGAGCATAAACGCCGATGCGCTCGCGCAATGGCGCGTTCGGAATCGTGGCCATGTCGTCGTTCACGGTGCCGACGAGAGCGTTGGGATGATTGTGATCCGCCACCACCAGAATCAGCGTCTCGTCGCCGTTGCGACGCGACCAGTCGCGCGCGAGCCGGACCGCATTATCGAGCATGATGGTGTCATACACCGCGCGATCGAAATCGAGCGCATGGGCAAACTTGTCGATCAATCCCGACTCCACCATCAGGAAGAAGCCGGACTCGTTCCTTGACAGAACATTCAGCGCGGCCTGAACCTGTTCGGTCAGATCAGGCTGCTCGGGCGCCTTCCTGACGCCGCCTCCCTTAAGAAATTTCCGATCGAGCACCCCGTCCATGTTGCCCGCGGCAAACAGGCCGAGCAGCTTGCGTGTCTCGGATTTCGCCGCCAGCGCGTTGAGCTCGCCCGCTGTGATCGCCACGCCATAGCCGTCGTCCCGGAAGCGAGCGATATAATCGGTCTCGTCGCTGCGTTTTGACCCGGGCGTGCTCTTGGGCAGGAAATTCGCCATGCCGCCGCCCATCAAGACATCCGGCTTCGCGGCGAAGTACTGATCGACAATATCGTTATAGGTCACGCGGCGGCGCGTGTGCGCGACCATCGCCGCCGGCGTCGCGTCCTCAACCTCGGTATTGGTGACGATGCCGACCGCGAGATTCAGCCGCCGCTTCGCCAGACTCGTGATGGTCTCGACGCGGGGATCGTCGAACGGATTCGCGGTGCGGTCCGCGTAGACGCCCATGGCGTTGACCGCCGTTTTGTGACCCGTCGCAAATGCGCTCGCCGCATTGGCCGAGTCGGTGATGATCGAGTCCGACCCCGCCGTCGCAACCATTGCCATGTGAGGCATATCGTCGATCGCCAGCTTGCCGAGGCTCTTGCCTTCCGCGATGCCCTTCGACAGCAGCCGCGCGGCCACGCGATGCGCAGGCGACAGGCCATCGCCGATAAAGAGGATCACGTTCTTCGCCTTGCGCGGGCCGGTCTCGTAAACGGTCCATGACACCGTGCGGCTGCGCGGGCCGTCACTGGCCTCCACCGTGTAGCGGCCAGGCTTCGACAGTATGACATCGCGCAGGATCAGGGCGGACTGATCCTTGCCGTCCTCGCGTTCGATATGGGCTGCAGGCTTGCCGAAGGCGGCGGCATAATCCTCGCCATCGACGGTGACCTTTACAGCCGCCGCATCGACGCGATCGGGAAACTCAACCTTGAAGTCGAATTTTGCGCCCGCGAGGATTTCCGCGCGGTCGATCGGATAAATCGTCTGCGCGAATGCCGCCGATCCCGACAGCCACAAAGCGGCCAGCGCCGCGATCAATCTCATCATGGGACACCCCGCCTCGACGTACGCCTGAGTGGCGCGGGCGCAAATTATGATCGCTGCATGACGCTTTGACTACAGCGGAGGGAATGGCGGCGGCGCCCCAAAACAAGATGACGTGAAAGCGGCGATCGTCAGTCAGGTTCGCCTGATCTCCGACGGCGCGATCAGATTCACTTTGCCCAAGACATCGCCCTTCATGCGCAACCAGAAACCCTGCTGCAAATAGCTTTCGATCTGATCCTCACGGACCGAAAGCTGATTCTTGGCATGATGTTTCACATCGCCCAGCGCAGGATCCGCAACGCGGAAAAGCCCGTTGGGATACCGATGGGGAGAGAAGATCTCCCCGTCCGGTGCGATGTGCTCCCAGCCCATGTGCGATCCCGCCTGCGTTTCAGTTTTTATCGCTGTCGAGCTTGGGGATGTGGGAGCCTTCGCCGGCCGACAGCAAGCCCGTCTTGGTGTAGAGATCCAGTTTGCGGCGCGTATCGGAAATATCGAGGTTGCGCATGGTCAACTGACCGATGCGGTCGCCCGGCGTGAATGCCGCATCCTCGACCTTCTCCATGCTCAACCGCTCCGGCGCATAGGTCAGATTGGGACTCTGCGTGTTCAGGATCGAGTAGTCGTTGCCGCGGCGCAGTTCGAGCGTCACCTCGCCGGTGATCGCGCGCGCCACCCAGCGCTGCGCGGTTTCGCGCAGCATCAAGGCCTGTGAATCGAACCACCGCCCCTGATAGAGCAACCGGCCAAGCCGCATGCCGCTGATGCGATACTGCTCGATGGTGTCTTCGTTGTGAATGCCGGTGACCAGACGTTCATAGGCAATGTGGAGCAGCGCCATGCCCGGCGCTTCGTAGATACCGCGGCTCTTCGCCTCGATGATCCGGTTCTCGATCTGGTCGCTCATGCCAAGGCCATGCCGGCCGCCGATGGCATTGGCCTCGAGGAACAGC
>JAGVII010000727.1 GCA_020056155.1 Afipia sp. | reverse complement strand
CGAACATCGAGGTGATCGTGGAGGCCACCGGCAATCCCGCTGTCGGGATTCATCATGCGCGCGCGGCGATTGCCGCGGGCAAGCATATCGTGATGGTGAATGTCGAAGCCGACGTGCTGGCCGGACCGCTGCTCGCGGATGAAGCGCGAAAGGCAGGCGTGGTTTATTCGCTGGCCTATGGCGACCAGCCCGCGCTGACAGCGGAGATGGTGGATTGGGCGCGCGCCACCGGCTTCAAGGTTGTCGCCGCAGGCAAGGGTACCAAGTATCTGCCGATCTATCATGATGTCACGCCCGCCGGCGTGTGGGGGCACTACGGTCTGACCGCCGCCGAGGCGCAGTCCGCCGGCATGAATCCGCAGATGTTCAATTCGTTTCTGGACGGCACCAAGTCCGCCATCGAGATGGCCGCCATCGCCAATGCCACCGGACTTGATGTGCCCTCGACCGGGCTGTTGTTTCCGCCGTGCGGCGTCGATGACCTGCCGCATGTGATGCGCCCAAAGGACAAGGGCGGCGTGCTGGAAAAATCCGGCGTGGTCGAAGTCGTCTCGTCGCTGGAGCGCGATGGCCGTCCGGTGTTTCGCGATCTGCGCTGGGGCGTCTATGTCGTGCTGGAAGCGCCGAACGATTATGCGGCGGATTGCTTCCGCCAGTATGGATTAAAGACGGATTCATCGGGACGTTATGCGGCGATGTACAAGCCGTACCATCTGATCGGCCTTGAACTGAACATCTCCGTGCTGTCGGCAGCGCTGCGCAATGAGCCGACGGGCCAGCCGCAGGATTTCCGCGGCGATGTCGCCGCTGTTGCCAAGAAGAACCTGCGCGCGGGTGACATGCTCGATGGCGAGGGTGGTTACACGGTGTGGGGCAAGCTGATGCCCGCCGTCGAAAGCCTGAAGACCGGCGCACTGCCGATCGGGCTCGCCCATCGCGTGAAGCTGACGAATGACGTCGCGCATGGCGCGGTGGTTCGCTGGGCGGATGTGGAGATCGATGCGAAGGACGAAGCGGTCGCTTTCCGCCGCGCGATGGAAACGAAATTTTCCACCCCGCGTTAAATGTCTATAGTGCGCCCGCAACAGGGAGAGAGCACGGATGCCGTATGTCGATGCTTCCGGCGTGAAGCTCTATTATGAAGAGACCGGCAGCGGGTATCCGATCGTCTTCGTTCACGAGTTCGGATCGGACTGCCGGGAATGGGAAACCCAGGTCCGCTATTTCTCGCGCTCGTATCGGTGCATTGCCTATAACGCGCGCGGCTATCCGCCGAGCGATGTTCCTGAAGACCAAAATCTGTACGGCTGGGAATTTTCGGTCGATGACATCGCCGCGGTGATGCGAGGCACGGGCATCGATCGTGCGCACATCGTCGGCCTCAGCATGGGTGGCTACGCGGCGCTCCAGTTTGGCTTGCGCCATCCCGGCAAGGCATCGGCGATCGTTGCCGCAGGCGCGGGGTCCGGATCGCCACCATCACACCGCGAAGCCTGGCTGAAGGAAACGCCGGTCACCGCGCGCGGATTTCTCGAGCGCGGCATGGACGCGATGGCGGAGGAGATGGGCCATAGCCCGACCCGCATCCAGCTCAAGCACAAGGACCCGCGCGCCTGGCAGGAGTTCGTCGATGATCTGCGGCAGCATTCGCCGCGCGGCATGTCGAACACCATGGCGCGGTATCAAACGCTGCGTCCGTCGCTGCATGATTTCCAGGATCAGTTCTCAAAGCTGGCCACGCCGGTGCTGCTCGCGGTCGGCGATGAGGACGCGCCGTGCATCGAGACCAACCTGATGCTGAAGGCGGCGATTCCCGGCGCGGGCCTATGGATATGCCCGAACACCGGTCATGCGATCAATCTGGAAGAACCGGCTGCCTTCAATGCGCAGGTGGAAAACTTTCTCAGCGCGGTGGAGCGCGGAACGTGGCGGCGGTGGATCGCTAACGCGTAACGTGGGCCGACACCGCCAGCCACTGGCCATTGATCCTGGCCCAGACGTCGGTGTAACGCCCGCCGCCTGCGCTGCCATCCGGCATCTGGTAGCTTGTGCGTGCGTGGATGATCGCGACGTCGCCGATGATCCGGATCAGCACGTCTTCGGCCTTGAGATTCTTGATAGCGACCGGGTTTGCGGTTTGCTTCAGGAAACCGGCGCGATCGACCAGCGAGCGGTCGGGATTCGAGCAATAGAAATCCGGCGCGAGAATTTCATCGAAGCGGCGGACGTCGCTGTTCTGCACGGAATCGATATAGTCGCGGTTGAGGCCGGCGAGAATGTCGTGATCGGTCACTTTCTGGTCCATGACAGCGACTCCCGTGGCGGATTTGATAACGACCAACAATATCCCTGCATCCGCGTTCGGCAAGCGAAACACGCGTTCCGCTCTGCATAATGCGCAGGGGGCGCTGCGTTGCAAAAAGGCCGCGAAGCTCTTGCTCAATCCGCCGGGTCACGTATGTCTCGGTGCCGTCATGTCATGCAGGGATCGATCTCGATGGACTTCGCACTGAACCAGCAACAGGAATCCATTCGCGATGCGATCCTGAAAATCTGCGCCCGTTTCGACGACGCGTACTGGCTGGAGAAGGACCGCAACGGCGGCTTCCCGCATGAGTTCTATGACGCGATGGCGCAGGCGGGCTGGCTCGGAATCTGCATCCCCGAGGAATTCGGCGGCGCGGGTCTTGGCATCATGGAAGCCGCGATCATGATGCGTGCGATCTCGGAGTCGGGCGCGGGCATGTCGGGCGCGTCCGCGATCCACATGAATGTGTTCGGGCTCAATCCGGTGGTGGTGTTCGGCGATGACGCGCAGCGCGCGCGCATGCTGCCCGGTATCGTCGAGGGCCGCGAAAAGGCGTGCTTCGGCGTGACCGAGCCGAATACCGGGCTGAACACCACGCAGTTGAAAACCCGCGCGGTGCGCAAGGGCGACAAGTACATTGTCAACGGCCAGAAGGTCTGGATCTCCACCGCGCAGGTTGCGCACAAGATCCTTCTGCTAGCGCGCACCACGCCGCTGGAGGAGGTCAAGAACCCCACGCATGGACTCAGTCTGTTCTACGCGGATTTCGACCGCGAGCGGGTGAAGGTACACGAGATCGAGAAGATGGGCCGCAAGGCCGTCGACTCGAACGAACTGTTTTTTTCGGACTTCGAGATTCCGGTGGAGGACCGCATCGGCGAGGAAGGCCGCGGGTTCGAATATATTCTGCACGGCATGAATCCCGAACGCGTGCTGATCGCGGCGGAAGCCGTCGGCCTCGGCAAGCTCGCGCTCGATCGCGCGGCCGCGTATGCAAAGCAGCGCATCGTGTTCAACCGGCCGATCGGGCAGAACCAGGCAATCCAGCATCCGCTGGCGAAGAACTGGATCGATCTCGAGGCTGCGTGACTGATGACGATGTCGGCGGCATGGCAATACGATCAGGGGTTGCCGTGCGGTCCGGCCGCGAACGCCGCAAAATATCTCGCGGGCGAGGCGGGGTTTGACGCCTGCCAGCAGGCGGTGATGACCCATGGCGGTTTCGGCTACGCCAAGGAATATCATGTCGAGCGTTATCTTCGCGAAGTGATGATTCCGCGCATCGCGCCGATCAGCCCGCAACTGATCCTGAGTTTCATCGGCGAGAAGGTTCTGGGATTGCCGAAATCCTACTGAGCGGACACACCCGCCATGACGGCAGGCGCGTTGACGCAACGCCCCGCATCTGTTGATTTGCGGTAAAGCCCGCGCCGCATTGCGCCACAAACTGAACGGAAGCAAGCCATGTCCGGATCGCACGATCATCACCATTCCCACGACCACGCGCACGGCGACGAACGCTGGAAGCATGACGGCGTGCGCGTCATTCCCGGCAATCAGCTCGATCCGAACGTGCCGTCCACCGCCGGCATGGACCGCAAGGCTGCGATCAACTTCGCACGGGTCGGCGCGCAGAAGCTCTGGGCGGGAACGGTCTCCATCAAGCCGGATGCCAAGACCGGCGCGCACCATCACGGCCATCTCGAAAGCATCATCTATGTCGTGAAGGGCAAGGCGCGCATGCGCTGGGGCGAGCATCTCCAGTTCACCGCTGAGGCGGGTCCGGGCGATTTCATCT
>JAGVII010000879.1 GCA_020056155.1 Afipia sp. | reverse complement strand
GAGGCCAGTAGCAAGATGGTTAATGTCAAACCGTTGAAGAGTGCGTCTACCGAGCGCGCGCACGAGGCAGATCATCCCTCGTCGCTGGTCGCGCTGTTCGGCGCGGACAAGCCGCTGCATCTCGATTGCGGCGTCGATCTCACACCGTTTCAGATCGCTTATCAGGCCTACGGCGAGCTCAACGCGGACCGCTCCAACGCCATCCTGATCTGCCATGCGCTGACCGGGGATCAGCACGTCGCGAATGTGCATCCGGTCACGGGCAAACCCGGCTGGTGGCAGACGCTGGTTGGTCCCGGCAAGCCGATCGATACCGACCGCTATTTCGTTGTTTGCGCCAACGTGGTCGGCGGCTGCATGGGCTCCACGGGCCCGTCATCGACCAATCCCGCAACCGGGAAATTGTGGGGACTCGATTTCCCCGTCATCACCATTCCCGACATGGTGCGGGCGCAGGCGATGCTGCTTGATCATCTCGGCATCGAGAGGCTGTTCGCCGTCGTCGGCGGATCGATGGGCGGCATGCAGGTGCTGCAATGGACCACGGCCTATCCGGAGCGCGTGTTCTCCGCGCTGGCGGTGGCGTGCAGCACGCGGCATTCGGCGCAGAACATCGCCTTCCACGAACTGGGCCGTCAGGCTGTGATGGCCGATCCGGACTGGCGCGGCGGGCGCTACTTCGAGGACGGCGCCCATCCGCATCGCGGGCTCGGTGTCGCGCGCATGGCCGCGCACATCACCTATCTCTCCGATGCGGCCTTGCATCGCAAGTTCGGCCGGCGCCTGCAGGACCGCGAGGTTCCGACGTTCTCGTTCGATGCGGACTTCGAGGTGGAAAGCTATCTGCGGCATCAGGGATCGTCGTTCGTCGAGCGGTTCGACGCCAACAGCTATCTCTACCTGACGCGCGCGATGGATTATTTCGACATCGCCGCCGACCATGACGGCGTGCTGGCGGAGGCCTGGCGCGGCACGCGCACGCGCTTCTGCGTGGTGTCGTTCACAAGTGACTGGTTGTTTCCGACGTCGGAAGCGCGGGCGGTCGTGCATGCGCTCAATGCCGGCAGCGCGCGGGTGTCGTTCGCGGAAATCGAAACCGACAGGGGACACGATGCGTTTCTGCTCGACGTGCCCGAGTTCATCGAAATCTCCCGCGCCTTCCTTGAATCGGCTGCGTCGGCGCACGGCCTCACCTCGGCGAGCCGCTAACATGAGCGTTCAGGATCAGGCGTTTCGCCAGACTGCGGTTCTTCCCGTCACCGAAAACGGCTATCGCGCGGACCATCTGCTGGTCGCGCAGATGGTCGAGCCCGGCTCGAAGGTGCTCGACGTCGGCTGCGGCGAGGGCGATCTGCTGCGCCTGCTGGAAACACGCGGCGTCGACGGGCGCGGCATCGAACTGTCGCGTGAGGGCGTCAACCGCTGCGTCGCCAAGGGCCTCGCGGTGGTGCAGGGCGACGCCGACACCGATCTGGTCAACTATCCCGACGACTCGTTCGATTATGTGATCCTGTCGCAGACCTTGCAGGCGACGCGCCAGCCGCGCGTGGTGCTGGAAAACCTGCTGCGTATCGGACGCAGCGCCATCGTGTCGTTTCCGAATTTCGGCCACTGGAAAATGCGTCTCCAGTTGCTTGTGAAAGGCCAGATGCCGCGCACCGACAACCTGCCGGCGACGTGGTACGACACGCCGAACATCCATTTCTGCACGATCAAGGATTTCATCCAGCTCTGCGACGAGATCAACGTCAAGATGGAGCGCGCCGTCGCGCTCGATCTCTATGGCCGGCCGCTGCGGCTCAACGCGCCGTGGTGGTTCTGGAATATGTTCGGCGAGCAGGGCGTGTTTCTGCTCAGCCGGGGCGACAAGCATACGCGGTCATAACACGGCCGCGGGGCGCTCATTCTTGCCACGAAATCATCCCGCTATCGCCGCGAAATGACTCGGCGGTCGCCTTATCGCGTCTTGCTCTCGTCACATCCTCCCGCTTTTTGCGCTGCGATATGTCGTTCGCGTGCGAACGATGGGCACAGGGGGTGTCACGAGGACTGTTGAATGACTGCATCGCGTAAATTTCGCCTGCCACTTCGAGGCGCCGCCCTGGCGTTGTGTTCGGTGGCAATTGTCGCACTGGCGACACCGGCTTCGGCGAGGCCATCTCACGGCGCAAGCCGGCATTATCACGCCCACCATTCCAAGCATCACGCCAAAAAGCATTATGGCCACCGCACCCGTCATCATGTGAAGCGCGCTCGCCATGCCAGAGCGACGCCGGTCGAAACCTCGACATCGCAGGGTTTCGGTGGCTTCGGCGGATCAAGCCTTGTTGCGGAAGCGCGGCGCTATATCGGCAGCGGCAATCCGACCGGCCGCAGCCGGCTGTGGTGCGCGCGTTTCATGAACATGGTTCTGGAACGATCGGGACACAAAGGCACCGGTTCGGACATGGCGCGCTCGTTCGCGAGCTACGGCCAGCGGATCTCCGGCCCGCAGGTCGGCGCCATCGCGGTGATGTCACGCGGCCGTCGCGGCGGTCATGTCGGAGTTGTCAGCGGCATCGACGCCAAGGGCAACCCCATTGTGATTTCCGGCAACCATGGCCGCCGTGTTGCCGAGGCGAGCTATTCGCGCGGGCGCATCTACGCCTACGTCATGCCGTCGAGCTGACATCGGTGACTGCATCGCCGGCGGCAATGCTGCCGCCGGTGATCACCTCGGCATAGACGCCGCAATCGGCGTGATCGTACATCTGCATCAGCGCATGCGGGATATTCATGTCGCGTTCGGCCGTGACCGGATCGACATTGACGGCGGCGCAGCGCACGATCCGCTTGACCACTTTCAGCCGCGCGCTGCCGATCGTCAGTTCCTTGCCGAGCAGCTCGAACTCGTGCCAGGCCGGCCAGCCGCTGACATAAAGATTGCCGCGAAAGCGCAGCGGGTGAACCGGCTGACCGGCAATGGTTTCAATGGCGGCCACGCTGGCCAGATTGATGATCGACACGACCTTGGCGGCGACGTCGGAGAAGCTGTGGCCGGGAGCTGCAAGGATCTTCGGCGGGCCTTTCAACTCGGGCGCAAACCTCTCCGCGAAAAAGGTCTCGATGGCGGCGCGGCCATCCGGCGTTTCGAGATCGCCGCGCAAGGCTTCCGCGCCATTGTAGCCGATGGTCAGGATGTGGCTGGCGTCGTCATAGCGGGTCTGAAGACCCTCAAGACGTTCGTTGCGCATCAGCATCAGGAACCGGATTTTCGGAAAGTATTTCGGATCGGCCGGATCGAAGCCGCTCGGGCCGTTCTCGATGGCGTAGCGGCGGTCGGCCGGCAGCGTCTGGCCTTCACGCAGGGTGACGCTTTCAAGCGCTTCCGGCGACAGGCCTTTGACGGGATAGCGATGGATGCTGTGAAGGGTGGCGGCGTCTTGATTTGGCATCCCTCAGTCCTAGGCGAATTCGCCGTCTCCTGCCACCTCCGCCAAAATTTCAGCTCTGCCTCTTTCGCAGGCGGGCCGGGGTTCCCACATTCGGCTCAGCCCGGCGCAACGCCGGTCACCGCTCCGGGGTTGACGAACGTCAAGGCCGGCGGCGGAAACCCATTGAAGATGCTAAAATCCGTGCCTTCGGGGCGGATACGGCAGGCTGAGGGAAACCCGAATGAATATTGAAAAATACACCGACCGCGTGAAGGGCTTCATCCAGTCGGCACAGACGTTGGCCGTGCGTGAAGGCCATCAGCAATTCACGCCCCTGCACATCCTGAAAGTGTTGCTTGACGACAATGAAGGTCTGGCGGGCGGTCTGATCGACCGCTCCGGCGGCAATTCGCGCGCGATCCTCAAGGCGACCGAGGATGCGCTGGGCAAGATGCCGAAGGTGTCCGGTGGAGGCGCGGGGCAGGTCTATCTGGCGCCAGCGACCGCGCGCGCCTTCGATGCGGCCGAGCAGGCTGCCGAGAAAGCCGGCGACAGTTTCGTAACCGTGGAACGGCTGCTGCTGGCGCTGGCGCTCGACAAGGACAGCGAGGCGGGCACTCTGCTCGCCAAGGGCGGCGTCACGCCGCAAAATCTCAACGCCGCCATCAATGCGCTGCGCAAAGGCCGCACCGCCGACAGCGCGTCGGCGGAAAACGCCTATGACGCGCTGAAGAAATATGCCCGCGACCTGACCCAGGCCGCACGCGACGGCAAGCTCGATCCGGTGATCGGCCGCGACGAGGAAATCCGCCGCACGATCCAGGTGCTGTCACGCCGCACCAAGAACAATCCGGTGCTGATCGGCGAACCCGGTGTCGGCAAGACCGCCATCGTCGAGGGCCTCGCGCTGCGTATCATCAACGGCGACGTGCCCGAAAGCCTCAAGGACAAGATGGTCCTGTCGCTCGATCTTGGTGCGCTGATCGCGGGCGCGAAGTACCGCGGCGAGTTCGAAGAGCGGCTGAAGGCCGTGCTGTCCGAAGTCACCGGCTCCGACGGGCAGATCATCCTGTTCATCGACGAGATGCACACGCTGGTCGGCGCCGGCAAGGCCGACGGCGCGATGGATGCGTCGAACCTGCTGAAGCCCGCATTGGCGCGCGGCGAACTGCACTGCATCGGCGCGACCACGCTCGACGAATACCGCAAGCATGTCGAAAAGGACGCCGCACTCGCCCGCCGCTTCCAGCCGGTGTTCGTCAGCGAGCCCAGCGTCGAGGACGCGGTGTCGATCCTGCGCGGCCTGAAGGAGAAGTACGAGCTGCATCACGGGGTCCGGATCACGGACTCCGCGATCGTGGCCGCCGCGACGCTCTCGAACCGCTACATCACCGACCGCTTTCTGCCGGACAAGGCCATCGATCTGATCGATGAGGCCGCCGCCCGGCTGAAGATGCAGATCGATTCCAAGCCGGAGGAGCTCGACAACATCGACCGCGAGATCGTGCGGCTGAAGATCGAGCAGGAAGCGCTGAAAAAGGAAACCGACTCGGCCTCAAAAGATCGCCTGCAGCGGCTCGAGAAGGAGCTTGCCGAGCTCGAGGAGAAGGGCGACGCGCTGACCGCGAAGTGGCAGTCGGAGCGCGACAAGCTGTCCGATGCCCAGAAAGTCAAAAGCGAACTGGAGCAGGCGCGCCAGGAACTGGCCGACGCGCAGCGGCGCGGCGAATTCCAGAAGGCGGGCGAACTGGCCTATGGCCGTATTCCCGATCTCGAAAAGCGGCTGAAGGCGCTCGAAGAGAGCGAGAAGGCCGGCAATGTCGTGCTCGAGGAAGCGGTGACGGCCAGTCACGTCGCGCAGGTGGTGTCGCGCTGGACCGGGATTCCGGTCGACAAGATGCTCGAGGGCGAGCGCGAGAAACTGCTCAAGATGGAACAGCAGCTTGCGCAGCGCGTGATCGGTCAGGCCGAGGCGGTAACGGCGGTGTCCACGGCGGTGCGGCGTTCGCGCGCCGGATTGCAGGACCCCAACCGTCCGATCGGATCGTTCATGTTCCTCGGCCCCACCGGCGTCGGCAAGACCGAACTGACAAAAGCGTTGGCGGAGTATCTGTTCGACGACGAGACCGCATTGGTCCGCATGGATATGTCCGAATACATGGAGAAGCACTCGGTCGCGCGGCTGATCGGCGCCCCTCCGGGCTATGTCGGCTATGACGAGGGCGGCGCGCTCACCGAAGCGGTGCGGCGTCGTCCCTATCAGGTCGTGCTGTTCGACGAGATCGAGAAGGCGCATCCCGATGTGTTCAACGTTCTGCTGCAGGTGCTCGACGACGGCCGCCTGACCGACGGTCAGGGCCGCACCGTCGATTTCCGCAACACGCTGATCATCATGACGTCGAATCTGGGTTCGGAGTATCTGGTGGGTCAGGCGGATGGCGAGGACACGTCCGCGGTGCGCGATCAGGTCATGGCCATCGTGCGGGCGAGCTTCCGTCCGGAATTCCTCAACCGCGTCGATGAGATCATCCTGTTCCACCGGCTGCAGCGAACCGAGATGGGCCGCATCGTCGATATCCAGATGCAGCGGCTGTCAAAGTTGCTGGCGGATCGCAAGATCACGCTGACGCTCGATGACAAGGCGCGCGACTGGCTGGCTGCGAAGGGCTGGGACCCGGCCTACGGCGCGCGTCCCCTGAAGCGCGCGATCCAGCGCGCGGTGCAGGACCCGCTGGCGGAGATGATTCTGGCCGGCCGTGTTCACGATGGTGAAACGGTCGCGGTCTCGGCTGGCGATGGCGGCCTGACCTTCAACGGTCGGCTCGCCAAGATCGATGCCGAGGCGCCGCCGGTACCGAAGAGCAAGCTGAACTAAGCATCACACACATCTTGTCATCACCGGGCTTGTCCCGGTGATCCCGATGAGTAGGGCATTATGTTCCGCTTGTCGGGATGGCCGGAACAAGTCCGGCCATGACAAGAGATACTTGGTCTCTTCCGCTTGCGGAAAACAAACCGCGGATGCGATCCGAGCCGACTAT
>JAGVII010000698.1 GCA_020056155.1 Afipia sp. | reverse complement strand
GTAAGCAACCGTGTGATAAAAGCCGCAGAGCTGCATGATCTCCAAGATCTTCATGCCGTCGAAATGTGCGGCAAGCGCGGCGAACTCCTCACTCGTCAGCCTCGCGCGATGGTGAAGCGCATCGACCGCCGCGATCAGCGTTTGCTCGGCGCCAGACCAGCACGACGCATCGGCCGGATCGAGAACTGTCGCCCTCACCTGCTCGTCGGTCAGTTTCGCCGCCTGCGCGAAAGCAGTGACGTGCACACCCCACTCGTATTCGCAGCCGGTCAATGCGCAAGTCCGCTTAATGACGATCTCCCGCTCGCGCAGCGATAGCGGCCCGCGATCGAGCAGACTGGCATTGCGAAACTTCTTCCACGCACGTTCGGACGTCGCAATCGTTCGAAATAGAACCAGCGGCGGAGCCCCCGGGGGCATGATCCGGTCGAAATCGGCCTGAACATCGGCCGGGTAAGGCGGCTGCAACGGCGCGATCCGTGACATCTGGAACTCCTGTGCTACTGTATCGATAGCGCAATGCTACACTTTCAATAGCACAAGGCAAGAGGCTTATCATGGTCAGCAAACCGGAACCCGCGGTCAGAACGAGACTTGTACGCGGCTCGGCATCGGGCCGCCCGATCATGGCGCTGCTCGATCTGCTGGGACGGCGATGGACGCTCAGGATCGTCTGGGAGATGCGGGAAAAAGCGCTGACATCGCGCGAGCTGCGCGCGGCGTGCGATGACGCTTCACCGACGGTGATTCAGGCGCGGCTGGCCGAATTGCGCACGGCCGGCTTCGTCGAAAAGCGCGACGCCGGCGGTTATCAATTGACGGTTCAGGGCAAGGAGCTGCTCGGCACTTTCATGCCGCTTCACCGCTTCGCGGACAAATGGAGCAAAGCGCAAAAGGCAAAATAATCAGGCTCAGATCAAGCCGGCTCCACACGCAGGCTCGCACCGTCCGCGCTTACGACCTTGACGCGGCTGCCGGACGACGCATCCGGCCCCGAAACGCGCCAGACCGTGTCGTCGATCCGCACCGTGCCGATGCCGTCGACAATCGGCTTCTCGAGGGTGAAGACGCGCCCGATCAGGCCCTCCGCGCGCTTGTTGAGGAACGGCTTGTCGGTCGGGCTCGCATTCCGCCCCGAGTAATAGCGCCACAGCGGCACCATCGCGACCGACAGCGCCGCGAAGATGATGATCTGCGCCTGCCACGACCATGCGACGCCGAACGACAGCAGCCCGACGATCAGCGCGGCGAGCCCAAGCCAGAGCATGAACACGCCTGGTGCGAATGTCTCAATCGCCATCAGCACGACGCTGAGGATCAGCCAGTTCCACGACCCGAGTTTCGACAAAAGGTCCATCATCGGGCGCAATCCCTACGTCGACTTGGGTGAATTGGTGTTGGGCACGGTTGGCGGACGCCGCGGCGCCGACGCCGATCCGCCATCGCCGAAGGTCGCCTTGGCGATCTCGCCAATTCCCGCAAGAGAACTCAGCATGCCGGTCGCTTCCATCGGCAGCATGATGATTTTCTGATTTGGTGACTCGGCGAGTTGTCCGAAAGCCTTGATGTACTTGTCGGCGATGAAGTAGTTCAGCGCGGCCACGTCTCCGCTGGCGATGGAATTGCTCACCATCTCGGTGGCCTTGGCTTCAGCTTCGGCAGCGCGTTCGCGGGCTTCGGCGTCACGGAACGCCGCCTCGCGGCGGCCTTCGGCCTGAAGAATCTGCGCCTGCTTGGCGCCTTCCGCGCGTAAAATTTCCGACTGGCGCTGGCCCTCGGCCTGAAGAATGTCCGCGCGCTTGACGCGCTCGGCCTTCATCTGACGGCCCATCGCCTCGACCAGATCGTGCGGCGGGACGATGTCCTTGATCTCGATGCGATTCACCTTGACGCCCCAGGGCGAAACCGCAGCATCCACCACGCGCAGCAGACGCTCGTTGATCTCGTCGCGGTGTGACAGAACCTGATCGAGGTCCATCGAGCCCATCACCGAACGGATGTTGGTCATGGTCAGCGTCACGATTGCCTGATTGAGGTTCGAAACCTCGTAGCTGGCCTTGGCGGCATCGAACACCTGATAGAACGTGACGCCGTCCACCGTAACGGTGGCGTTATCCTTGGTAATGACTTCCTGCTGCGGGATTTCAATCACCTGCTCCATCATGTTCACCTTGCGGCCAACGCGATCGAAGTACGGAATAATGATGTTGAGGCCCGGACCCAGCGTGCGGGTGTACTTGCCGAACCGTTCGATGGTCCAGTCATAGCCCTGCGATACTGTTTTCACGCCGGCAAACAGCGTGAAAATGACAAGCAGCACGAATGCAATCGCGAAAATATCGAAACCGGACATTGAAAAACTCCCTGCGGGCGAATCTGAAACGCGAGGCTCGACGTCAGTCTAGCACGGGCGCACGACAGCCGCCCTGCTCCTGGCCGATTCTTGGTCGATCAAACGGGGAATACGGTTCGAACAAACCGCTGGCCGGCCTGTCAGATCCAGCCTTGCAGCTCGCGCAGAACAAGCTGGCGGATCACATCCATGCCCTCGTCACTGTCGTTCAGGCATGGAATGGCCGAGAAATCCTGACCACCGGCGTGGTGGAAGATTTCGGCGTTCTCCTGGGCGATTTCTTCCAGCGTCTCCAGGCAATCCGCAGAGAATCCCGGCGTGACGACGGCAATCCGCCGCACGCCGTCCCTGGCGAGCTGTTCGATAGTCTTGTCGGTATAGGGCTGAAGCCACTGCTGGTAGCCGAAACGTGACTGAAACGTCAGCATCAGACCCTTGTCGTCCAGCCCCATGCGCGCGCGCAGTGCTTCGATCGTCGCGACGCACTGCTTCTGATAGGGATCGCCCTTGTCGATGTAAGACTGCGGCATGCCGTGGAACGACGCGATGATCCGTTCGGGCTTGAACGGCAGCGTGGCAAGATGCCGCTCGATCGATACAGCGAGCGCGTCGATATAGTCCGGCTCGTCGTAATAAGGCGGTGTGAAGCGAACGGTTGGCTGCGCGCGCATGTCCTTCAGAGCAGCGGCGACCTTGTCGACCACCGTGGCCGAGGTCGACGCGGAGTATTGCGGATACAGCGGCATCACCAGAATACGGTCGCAGCCCTGCTCCGTCAGCGCGTCGATCCGCGACTTGAGCGACGGGTTGCCGTAGCGCATGCCCCAGTCGACGATCACGTGTCTCTGGTCGGCAATCGACGCCGCCAGCTTCTCGGCCTGCGCGCGCGTGATCGTTTTCAGCGGCGACTCGTTCCGCTCGGTATTCCAGATCTTGAGATAATCCTTCGCCTTGCGGCCCGGACGGATCACAAGAACGATCCCGTTGAGGATCAACTGCCAGATCAGCCCCTGATTTTCGATCACGCGGGGATCGGACAGGAATTCCCGAAGATAAACCCGCACGCCACGGGCGTCTGCGGTATCGGGCGTGCCGAGATTGACCAGCAGCACGCCGACGCGCGAAGGCGTCGCCTGCGCGGCCGGCCGATGGGCGTCGAGAGGAATAACCTTTGTCATGACGGGTCTGGCATCGCGCGTTGCCAAAATGTTGTCAAGGCGACCGCGATCAGAAGCAAGTGACACGTTCTGCGGCAATGTATCCCAGCAGCAGCCCGGTGCCAAACAGCAGCACCAGAGCGGCCGCGCCAAACTCGATTCCGCGCAGCAAAACCACGCCGCTGCCGTCACGGCCGGCGGCCATGCGGCTGGCAAGGCCCTTTGCCGACACAGCGATGATCGCAATGGCGGAAACCGTAATCGCGGTGCCAAGTCCCATCAACAGCGTCGCCGCGACGCCGGTCCAGAACAATCCCTGTGCCAGCGCAAACACCAGCACCAGAATGGCGCCGGAACAAGGCCGGATGCCGACCGTCAAAATGGCGCTCAATCCGCGCGACCAGCCGCCTGGACCGGCAAGCGCGCTCGGTTCCGGCCCGTGCGAGTGCCCGCAATGCTCGTCGTGAACGTGGTCGGCGTGATCGTGGGCATGATGAGTGTGTCCATGATGAGCGTGATCGTGGTGGACATGATGCGCGTGAGCAGAGGCGTGGGCATGATCGTGGGCGTGGCCATGATGATCGTGACCGTGCGCCATGGCTGGAACCAGTTGCGACGGGGCACCACGCAACGACCGCAAGGCGCGGAAGAACCCGCCGCCCTTAGCGTAGACCAGCCGCGCCCCTAGCGCTGCGATCAGGCCGTAGCTCGCAATTTCAATGACGCGCTCGGCGCTGCACATGGTCTTCGCGGTGGCGTTGAGCAGCAACGCGCCGATGCCGACAATCGCAATCGCAACGAGCGCCTGCATCAGGGCGGATGCGAACGAGAGTGCGATGCCGCGGCGCGCGGTCTCCTCGTTGGCAACGAGGTAGGACGAGATCACGGCCTTGCCATGACCGGGACCCGCTGCGTGAAATACGCCGTAAGCGAAGGAAATGCCGAGCAGCGCCCACACTGCACTGCCATCGGTCTTGGCCGCGCGAATGGTCGCTGACATCTGGCGGTAGAATTCGGATTGCTTGGCGAGCAGCCAGCCCACGATGCCGCCTGCCTGCGAATCCGGCACGGCGCCCTTCGGCGCGCCGAACGGATTCTGCGCCCAGGCGGCATGAAGCAGGCTATCGGCGAGGCCAGCAGCAACAAGCGCGATGAAACCGATGATCGCAATCCGCGTAAGCGACAGACGTAGCGGCATCAGGGGCAGTCCACCGTGATTTTGTTGGCGAACATGGCGCCGTAGTTCGAATTGTCGCCGTTCAGGAAGGTCTGCTCGTTCATGGTCTGCGCCTGCGCGCTGCCGTCGGTCGGGCGCTGGAGCGCGAGCTTGCAGTTTGCCGGCGCGCCGACCAGCACGACCGGATCTTTCTCATCCAGCTTGAAATCAATGAAGTAGGACGGATCGAACACCTCAAGCGCCAGCGCCGGTGACTTGACCGGCGTCTTGAACGGCAGCGTGAAGTGCAGCGTCAGCGCTGCGTCCTTGTACTCCAGGTAGTAGTCGACTGGATCGTCGAACTTCTCTTTCTTCTGACTTCCAGCGGCCCCGGTCTTGGCGAAGGTGAAGAAGGCGTAATCCTTAAGAGACTCAACGTTGGTTTGCGCCAGCGGCTTCAGCTCATCGCGGGTATAGACGCCCTTCGTCTTGGTCTCGATGCCTTGCAGGGCATAGGTCGAGAACATGTCATCGAAGGTCCATGCATGACGCACGCCGGTGATCGATCCGTCTGGCGCATAGACCAGCTCGCTCTTGGCGACGATCCACACATGCGGATGCGCCTGCGCGGCGGCGGTCGTTAAACCGAAAGCGATAGCAACGCACAGACCAATGATGAGATGACGCACATGACTGGCCCGGCGTCCGATGCGCCCCCTCTCCCGGTGGAGGACAGGGTTGGGGTGAGGGGCACCAGATGTCAAAGGCGATATTCGAACCCCCTCACCCGTCGCGCTGCGCGCGTCGAGCTCTCCCCCTCGGGGAGAGGTAAAAAGGAAAGCTCCCGTTCCTGATCGATGGCGCATCGTCATGTGCAAATCGGCCTCACGCCGCTTCGGGCTCGTTGAGCAGACCGCGTCGGCGCAACAGCGCGTCAGGCTCGGGCTTGCGGCCCCGGAAGGCAATATAGGCGTCTTCAGGATCGCGTGATCCGCCTGACGAATAGATGTCGTCGTGGAGCCGCTTCGCCACCGCCGGATCGAAGATGTCATGCGCCTCCTCGAACGCGCCGAACGCGTCCGCGTCCATCACTTCGGACCACATGTAGCTGTAGTAGCCCGACGCATAGTGATCGCCGGAGAAGATGTGGCCGAACTGCTGCGGCCGGTGGCGCAGCGCGATTTCGGCGGGCATGCCGATCTTGTCAAGTTCCTGCTTCTCGAAGGCGCGCACGTCGGTGATCGAGGCCGCCGGATGGGTATGGAATTCGAGATCCATCAGCGCCGATGAAACGAACTCCACCGTAGCGAAGCCCTGATTGAACTTGCGCGCGGCGATAAAGCGCTCGAGCAGGTCCGCCGGCAGCGGTTCGCCGGTTTGATAATGTCGCGCGAACGTCTGCAGCACCTCCGGCCGCTCCTGCCAGTGCTCGAAAAGCTGCGACGGCAGTTCGACAAAATCCGTGAACACGCTGGTGCCGGACAGCGACGGATACATCACGTTAGAGAGCATGCCGTGCAGGCC
>JAGVII010000813.1 GCA_020056155.1 Afipia sp. | reverse complement strand
GCGATGATCACGCCGGCTATTTCCGTGCTCTCCGCGGTCGAAGGTTTGAAGATCGCAGCGCCCGCGCTCGAACACTATGTGGTTCCGGTCGCGATCGTCATCCTGATCTGCCTGTTCTCCGTGCAGAGCAGGGGAACTGCGATGGTCGCCAACGCCTTCGGCCCGGTGATGATCATCTGGTTTTTGACGCTGGGCGTCATGGGGCTGATGCACATCAGCGACGATCCCGGCATTGTGCACGCGATCAATCCGGTGTTTGCCGTCCAGTTCCTGCTGACGCACGGCGTGATCGGACTCGTGATTCTTGGCGCGGTGTTTCTGGCGGTGACCGGTGGCGAGGCGCTGTACGCCGACCTCGGGCACTTTGGCCGCAAGCCGATTCAGGCGGCATGGTTCTATTTCGTGCTTCCATGTCTGCTGCTGAACTATTTCGGTCAGGGCGCTTTGGTTCTGGCCCATCCGGAAACAATCGAGAACCCATTTTATCGCATGGTGCCGGAAACGGTCCTGGTGCCGTTGATCTGTCTTGCGACGGCGGCTACCGTGATCGCGAGTCAGGCTGTCATCACCGGTGCGTTTTCGCTTGTGCGGCAGGCGATTCAACTCGGCCTGTTGCCGCGGTTCGAGGTTCGCTACACATCGGAGACCCATGCGGGACAGATATATCTGCCGCGGGTCAACATCATGCTGTTGATCGGTGTCCTGCTGCTGGTCGGGTTGTTCCGCACCTCAAGTAATCTCGCGTCGGCGTACGGGATCGCGGTGTCCACAACGATGGTGTGCGACGGCATCATGTGCTTCGTCGTGATCTGGAAGGTCTGGAACTGGCGAGCCGCGACGGCGGCTGCGTTGATCGTGCCGCTGGTGGTCGTCGATCTGACATTCCTGGCCGCCAACCTTCTGAAGCTGTTGCAGGGCGCATGGGTGCCGGTGCTATTCGGAGTCTTGATGGCCGGTCTGATCTGGACATGGCGCCGCGGCGCAGCGATCCTGACCAACAAGACCCGGCGCACAGAGGTGCCGCTGCTCGATCTCATCAAGAGTCTGGAAAAACGCCCGCAGCATATCGTCAAGGGTACCGCGGTGTTTCTGACCAGCGATCCCGAGTATGTGCCGACTGCATTGCTGCATAATTTAAAGCACAACAAGGTTCTCCACGAACACAATGTGATCCTGACCATCCACACAGCGGAGACGCCGCGTGTCGATCTGGCGGATCGCGTGCGGATGGAGAATATCAGCGATAAATTCTCGACCGTTCGACTGTCCTTTGGCTTCATGGAATCGCCGAACGTGCCAAAGGCGTTGGCAGTTGCCCGCAAGCTCGGCTGGCAGTTCGACATCATGTCGACGTCGTTCTTCGTGTCGCGGCGCTCGCTGAAGCCCGCGGCGCAATCCGGTATGCCACAGTGGCAGGACCATCTGTTCATCGCCTTGAGCCGGTCGGCGAACGACGCCACCGACTACTTCCAGATTCCGACAGGGCGGGTGGTGGAAGTCGGTACGCAGGTCACCATTTGAGGAGCACTGGCGATCGGCCGCGCTTGATTTTCTTGCTGCAAAAAGAGAGGTTGTGCGCCGTTCGGGCGTATTCTCGGGGCGCGCGATTGTCGAAAAGCACAGCCCCTTTTCGGGTCGCCCCCAGTGGAGGTCGATGTGTCACAGGCTGAAAAAGTTCACGATCTGACGGCGGAAGAGGTCGCTGCCGGCATCGCGCAGGGACGGTATCTCCTGATCGACGTGCGTGAACCGAACGAGGTTGCCGTCGAAGCCTATCCTGACGCGGTTGTTCTGCCGCTTTCGACCTTCGATCCGGCGGAAATTCCCGACCCGCAGGGCAAAACGGTGGTTTTTGCCTGCCGCTCCGGCAAACGCTCGGTCACCGCATCGCTCGCGGCACAAGCTGGCGGCAAGCCTTACGACTCGCATCTCGCGGGTGGGATGCTGGCATGGAAGGCTGCCGGGCTGCCGTCCAAAACCGGCGGCTGATCTTCCGATGAACAAGATTTTCGCGGACCTGCCGAACACCATTTTCGACGTCATGTCGCAGGCCGCCCGCGATCTCAATGCGATCAATCTGGGCCAGGGTTTTCCGGACGATCCAGGTCCGCTGGATGTCAGGCAGAAAGCTGCCGATGCCATTCTGAACGGCTACAACCAGTATCCCTCGATGATGGGAATCCCGGAACTGCGTCAGGCCATCGCCACCCACTACGCACACTGGCACGGCCTGCAGTTCGATCCCATGAGTGAGGTGATGGTGACTTCAGGTGCAACCGAAGCCCTGACAGGATCGATCCTCGGACTGGTGCAGCCGGGGGACGAAGTGCTGCTGTTCCAGCCCATGTACGACTCCTATGTGCCGATCATCCGGCTTGCGGGCGGCATTCCCAAATTCCTGCGCCTTGAGCCGCCGCACTGGCGCTTACCGGAAGAGGCGATCCGCGCCGCGATCACTTCCAGGACGCGGTATGTGATCCTCAACAACCCGCTCAATCCGGCGGCCGTGGTCTATCCGCGCGAGGATCTCGAGATGCTCGGGCGGATTTGTCAGGAGTTCAACCTGATCGCCATCTGCGATGAAGTTTGGGAGCATGTGGTGTTCGACGGGCGCGAACATGTTCCGTTGATCGCGATTCCAGGAATGCGCAATCGCACGGTGAAGATCGGCTCTGCAGGAAAGATCTTTGGCCTTACTGGCTGGAAAGTCGGTTTCGTCTGCGCGGCGCCGCATATGCTGCGCGTGCTTGCCAAGGCGCATCAGTTCATCACCTTCACGACCGCACCGAACCTTCAGGTCGCTGTCGCTTACGGGCTTGGCAAACCTGATGATTACTTCCAGCAAATGCGCATCGATCTTGCGCGAAGCCGCGACCGCTTGAGTAGCGGTCTGTCCCGCCTTGGCTTCCCGGTGCTGCAATCGCAGGGGACTTACTTTCTCAATGTCGATCTCGCGCCGCTCGGGTTGAATGAAAGCGACGTGGCTTTCTGCAAGCGTATCGTGCACGAGCACAAGGTGGCCGCTATTCCGGTGTCGGCCTTCTATGAAGAGAACCATGTTACTTCAGTGGTGCGGTTCTGTTTCTCCAAGAAGGATGCAACGCTCGACACGGCGCTGGAGCGGCTCACGCACGTTCTTCACGGTTGAGGGAGAAGACGGTGTCAGTTGGCATGAAGAGGGGTCTGCCCCTCGCGATCGTTGCAGGTATTTTGGCGGTTTCGGCTTCGTTAGCGCAGGCGCAGCAGCGCAGCGTGAACTTCTACAATTGGTCGAACTACATGGCGCCCGGCGTTCTTGAACAGTTCACCAAGGAAACCGGCATCAAGGTCACCTACGATACGTTTGACGCCAACGAGACGCTTGAGACCCGGCTGCTGGCCGGCAAATCCGGCTACGATGTCGTGGTGCCAACGGCGTATTTTCTGCAACGCCAGATCGCGGCCAACATTTTCCAGAAACTCGACAAATCGAAGCTGCCCAATCTTGCCAATGCGTGGCCGGAGGTGACCAAGCGCCTCGCGGTTTACGACCCCGGTAATGCCTTCGCAGCCAACTATATGTGGGGCACCACGGGTATCGGCTACAACGTCAAGAAGGCGCAGGAAATTCTTGGCGCCGAAGCCAAGATCGACTCATGGTCCATCGTATTCAAGCCCGAGAATCTTGAGAAATTCAAGGATTGCGGCATTCACATGCTGGATTCCGCCGACGACATTCTGCCGGCCGCGCTAAATTATCTCGGTCTCGATCCGAACACGACGAAACAGGCCGATCTCGATAAAGCTGCCGAACTGGTCGGGAAGGTGCGGCCTTATGTTCGCAAGTTTCATTCGTCGGAGTATCTGAACGCACTGGCTACGGGAGAGATTTGCTTTGTGGTCGGCTGGTCGGGCGACATCAAGCAGGCGCAGAGCCGTGCGGCAGAAGCCAAGAACGGCGTCGAGATCGGATATGCGATTCCGAAAGAGGGCGCGCAGATGTTTTTCGACAACTTCGCCATCCCGGCGGATGCGAAGAACGTCGCCGAGGCGCACGAGCTTATCAATTATCTCTATCGGCCTGATGTCGCGGCCAAGAATTCGGACTTCCTGTCTTATGCGAGCGGCAATCTCGCCAGCCAGAAGCTGATCGATCCGAAGATATACAACGACAAGACGATTTATCCGGATGAGGCGACACTGAACCGTTTGTTCGTAATCACGGCACGCGATCCTGCCACCCAGCGCATCATCAATCGCTTGTGGACGCGGGTGAAGACGGGGCGTTGACTACCGCCAGCGGCGATGCAGCCAGAGCCATTGGTCGGGATGTTCGCGGATCCACCCCTCGACCACGTTGGTGACAGCCTGCGTGGTGGCCTGAATATCGATTTTTCCTTCGGCATCGCGGATCGGCTTCACCTCGTCCGATAATTCCGCGCGGAAGCGATGGTTCGGCAGCCGAATAATACGCACGCCGTGAATCGGGACTTCGACCTGCCGGGCCAGGCGGGCGAGCAGGGGGTTGGCCTTGGTGGTGCGGCCGAAGAACGTCACGTCAACGCCGCGGCCGAAATGCTGATCCACCAGCATGCCGACATGGACACCCTTTTGCAGAGCCTGCGCCAGCCGCAGCGGCGCATCGTGCGTGGTCGCGATCATCGTCCCCATGTTAACGGAGCGGATGTCCTGGATCGCGCGGTCTACGGCGGCGATATTGGGGCGGCGGAACAGCACCGCTGATTCCAGCCCGTAGGCGGGGCCAGCGAGCGCTGGCAACTCCCAGTTCGCGAGATGGCTCGCGAAGATCAGCGCGCCCTTGCCGTCATCACGCAGCATCTCGAATTTCTCGATGGTGCCGGGCGCGGGCTCCACGCGGCTGGCGTCCCAATGTTCGGGATCGAGCTTCCAGATGTGATCGAGATGCGCGAACTCCGCGCCGACGCGGCCGAGATTGTCCCAGACGCCCATGAGAATGGTGTCGATCTCGGCCGGTGCCTTGTCCGGGAATGCCGCGGCCAGGTTGGCGCGGCCGATCTTGTGTTCCGGCAGCCAGGGGCCAATGGCGCGTGTCACCGACGCAAAGAAGTTTGCGGTGCGGTCCGGATCGAAATAACGGGTGACGCGCAACAGGCCGACGGCCACTGCGCCCAGGATAGCTCCTGTCACAGGCTTAAGCGCATCGCGCAGGATCGCTCTTGTGCGGAGGAGCAGGCGGCGCATCAGAACGTGACGACGATTTTGCCGAACACCTGTCGGCTTTCCATCCGCTTGAGCGCGGCTGCAACGTCCTCGATCGGCACTTCGGTATCGATTACCGGCTTCATGCCTTGAGCCATCTTGTCGAGGCTCTCGGCGATGTTACGCATGGTGGCACCGAACGATCCGAAGATGCGGTACTGCTGCTGGAAAAGCTGCATCAGGTTGATCGTCGTGGTCGGCCCCGAGGTCGACCCGCAAGTCACCAGTCTTCCGCCGCGCTTCAGAACCAGCAACGAACCGTTGAAGGTGTCCGCGCCGACGTGCTCGAATACCACATCGACACCTTTCTTCCTGGTGATCTTGCGGGTCTCGTGTTCGAAACGGTCCTTGCGGTAGTTGATGACATGATCGGCACCGAGTGCCTTGACACCCTCGATCTTGGAGTCGTCGCCGACAGTGGTGATGACGGTGCAGCCGATCGCCTTGGCCATCATGATCGCGACCGTGCCAATGCCCGAGCCGCCGGCATGCACAAGAACGCTTTCACCCGGCAGCAGTCTGGCGTTATCGAACAGCATGTGTTGAACGGTCGAGAACGCAATCGGTGCGCAGGCGGCGTCGAGGTCCGACACGCCGTCCGGTACCGGAATCACCAGCCGTTCATTGAGGTTCATCAATTCGCGGGCGAAACCGTCGACATGAAAGCCCATGATGCCGGCGACGTTTTCACAGAGGTTATCGCGACCAGCCTGACACGCCGGACAAACGCCGCAGGTCAGTGCGCCGTACATCACAACTTTCTGTCCCGACCTGAAGCGCGTAACGCCGTCGCCGATGGCTGCAATCTCGCCGGAGGCTTCCGCGCCGACCACCAGCGGGAGCTTGCGTTTGGCGAAGGCCATGCCGCGATAACCCCAGACGTCGATATGGTTGAGCGCGACGGCGTTGACGCGGATCTGTACCTCGCCCGCGCCGGGCGGCGGAGGAGGCGGTGTATCCGTGACCACCAGCTGGCGGTCGGCAACAAGACTGAGCGCACGCATAATACCGCGTCTCCGGCACGAAGATTGTGGACTGTTGTGGTGCGTATCGCCGGTTCGGCGGATGCCGTCAACCGCCGAAACCTGCGTCGGCGGCTGCTAGATCGGCTCGCGGGTCAGGATCAGCGATGCATTCTGGCCGCCGAAGCCGAATGAATTCGACATCACAGCGCTAACGCGCGCGTCGCGGGCCTTGTTGGGCACCACGTCGAACGGGATCGCAGGGTCGGGCACGTCGTAATTGATCGTCGGCGGGATGCGCTGATGTTCAAGTGTCAGCAGTGAGAATACTGCTTCCACGGCGCCCGCGGCCGAGAGGGTATGCCCGACCATCGACTTGTTGGATGACACCGGAATTTCCTTGGCACGCTCGCCGAACACCATCGAGATGCCGAGATATTCCATCTTGTCGTTCTCGGGTGTGCCGGTGCCGTGGGCGTTGATGTAGTCGATCTGCTCGATACCGACACCGGCGTCGGCCAGCGCATTGCGCACGCAGCCGACGATCGGCTTGCCGTCGGGGCTCGAGCGGGTGCGATGAAACGAGTCGGCGAGTTCGC
>JAGVII010000778.1 GCA_020056155.1 Afipia sp. | reverse complement strand
GCTGACGCGGCTGTCGCTGGCGTGGTCACGCGACGGCGCGGAGAAGTTCTACGTGCAGGACCGCATGCGCGAGGTCGGCCGCGAACTCTGGAACTGGCTGGCCGATGGCGCGCACGTCTATGTCTGCGGCGACGCAAAGCGGATGGCAAAGGACGTGGAGCGCGCGCTGGTGGATATCACCGCGCAGTTCGGTGCGCGGTCCACCGACGAGGCAATCGCCTTTGTGGCCGATCTGAAGAAAAAGGGCCGCTACCAGCAGGACGTCTATTGATGGAGGGCGCGAGCAGATTGCCGGTTTCGACGGAGACTATTCGTTCCCTGCAGGCTGCGGTGGGAGGAATTTTCTCTCTCCCGGCACCGGCGGGGGCAACTTTATCGTCTTTTTCCGCCGCGCCTTGTAAGTCACTGATAAAGAAACTCAATATCGCATCACGAGATCGATTGGAGATCGGCGATGCGAGATACTGTGTCAGGAAACAGGACCGACGTCCGGGCGGCCTCCGCTCAAGCGGAGCCGGACAACCGCGCGCACATGCTTGCGGTGTACGGTTCGTTCGCGCTGATCGCGGCCATCGTGTTCGGCACGCTGTCCTATCATCCGTTCTAACGAGTTGGCAGGTTTCTCCTTCACCTCTCCCGTGGGGAGAGGTCGATGCACGAAGTGCATCGGGTGAGGGAGTATGTTCTCACGATAGATTCTGCGCCCTCACGTCAACCCTCTCCCCACGGGAGAGGGAGCCGATCGCGCTTGACGCACCATCTGTTCTAAAGGGAGTTGCGTTAGCGTCGGATCGGTTCATCGCGTCATTGCGAGCGAAGCGAAGCAATCCAGAGCCACATCAAAGAACTGGATTGCTTCGTCGCTGTGCTCCTCGCAATGACGAACCAAGGCTGGCCATGCGGAGGGCCGCATGACGAACGCGGAACCTTCGCTCGCTCCCACAAAAACCACCTGTCCCTATTGCGGCGTCGGCTGTGGCGTGATCGCGACGCCTGACGGCAATGGCGGCGCTTCCATTGCCGGCGATCCGGAGCATCCGGCGAACTTCGGACGCCTGTGTTCCAAGGGATCGGCGCTCGGCGAAACGCTGGGCCTGAGCGAACGGCTGCTGAACCCGATGATCCGCTGCTCGAACGGCAAGCTCGAGCAGGTCGCGTGGACCGACGCGCTGGATCACGTCGCCAACCGGCTGCAACATATCATCGCCAAGCACGGACCGGGTTCTGTCGGATTCTACCTGTCGGGCCAGTTGCTGACGGAGGATTACTACGTCGCCAACAAGCTGATGAAGGGATTCATCGGCACCGCGAATGTCGATACCAATTCGCGGCTCCGCATGTCCTCGTCGGTCGCGGGGCATCGCCGCGCCTTCGGCTCCGACACGGTGCCGGGATGCTACGAGGATCTCGACCAGGCCGATCTCCTGGTGCTGGTCGGATCGAACGCGGCGTGGTGTCATCCGGTGCTGTTCCAGCGGATGATCGCCAACAAGCAGACGCGCGGCGCGCGCATCGTGGTGATCGATCCGCGCCAGACCGAGACTTCGGGGGACGCCGATTTGTTTCTGGGCCTCAAGCCCGGCACCGACACGGCGCTGTTCAGCGGACTGTTGTCGTATCTCGCGGACAACGGCGCGCTCGATCACGGCTATATCGACGAGCAAACCAGCGGGTTTGTCGAGGGGGTGGCAAAGGCGCGGAGCATCGCCGGCAGCGTTGCCGAGACTGCACTGGCGACGGGTCTCGCGGAGGCCGACGTCGCGGCCTTTTTCCAGATGTTCGCGAAAACGCCGCGCGTGGTGACGCTCTACTCGCAGGGCGTCAATCAATCGGCGCAGGGCACCGACAAGGTCAACGCGATCATCAACTGTCATCTCGCGACCGGACGCATCGGCAAGCCGGGTGCGTCGCCGTTCTCGCTCACCGGCCAGCCGAACGCGATGGGCGGGCGCGAGGTCGGCGGGCTCGCCAATCAGCTCGCGGCGCATATGGGATTCACGCCGCCGGACATCGACCGCGTGCGCCGGTTCTGGAAAGCGCCGCACATCGCCACCCATGAAGGACTCAAGGCGGTGCAGATGTTCCAGGCCATCGGGCGCGGCGAGATCAAGGCGCTCTGGGTAATGGGCACCAATCCGGCGGTGTCGCTGCCGAACGCGGATGCCGTGCGCGCTGCGATGCGCAAGCTGGACCTGCTGGTGATCTCCGAGAATGTGCAATCCAACGACAGCATCAATTCCGGCGCGCATGTGCTGTTGCCCGTGCACGCTTGGGGCGAGAAATCCGGCACCGTGACGAATTCCGAGCGCCGTATCTCGCGTCAGCGTGCGTTCCTTCCGCCGCCGGGGCAGGCGAAGGCCGACTGGTGGATCATGAGCGAGGTGGCGAAGCGCCTCGGTTACGGTGCCGCGTTCGCCTACAATTCCGCCGCCGACATCTTTCGCGAACACGCTGAGCTGTCGGCGTTCGAGAATCGCGGCAGCCGCGATTTCGACATCGGCGCGATGGCGTCTGTCGGCGATGATGAATTCGACGGCATGCCGCCGTTCATGTGGCCGAAGCCTGGCGGCACTGTTGAACCGCAGCCGCGTTTCTTTGCCGAGGGCAGATACTACACGTCCGACCGCAAGGGACACTTCATCGCGCCGGACGTGCCGATGCTGCGCGGTGCGACCTCAGCGGCTCGGCCGCTGCGCCTGAACACCGGGCGCATCCGCGACCAGTGGCACACGATGACGCGAACCGGTCTCAGCCCGCGCCTTGGTCAGCATTTGCCGGAGCCCTATGTCGAGATTCACCCGGCGGACGCCGCGCAGGCCGATATCGTCGATGGAGGCTTCGCGCGGCTTGCGACCGATCTCGGCCAGTGCATCCTGAAGGTTGTCGTCAGCGAACGGCA
Organism: Afipia sp.; assembly: GCA_020056155.1. GTDB lineage: Bacteria > Pseudomonadota > Alphaproteobacteria > Rhizobiales > Xanthobacteraceae > Afipia. The sequence goes on along the minus strand of JAGVII010000778.1, from coordinate 624 downwards.
GCAGCGCGGCATGCTGTTCGCACCGATTCACTGGAGCGAGGAAAATTCCGCATCGGGGCGGGTGGGCGCGCTGGTAGCACCCTTCACCGATCCGTTCTCCGGACAGCCGGAGAACAAGGCGACGCCTGTGGCCATCGAGGCCGTCGCGTATGCGCAGCGTGGGTTCGTGCTGTCGCGCAAGCCGATGGCGTTTCCGAAAGGCGTGTGGTGGTCGCGCGTCGCCGTCACCGGCGGATATGGCTATCTGCTCGCGAGCAATTCCGATGCGGCAAACTGGAAAACCTGTCTGTCGCCTCAGGGGGAAGCGGGACACATCGCCGAATATGAAGATATTGCCCACGGCGTTTATCGTGCGGCGCAGTTCGATGGCGACACGCTGGAGGCCTGTCTGTTCATTGGCCCGGCCGATGCCGCACCCAACTGGGATGCGGTCAAGGCCGCGTTCGCGGTGGAGGCCATCAGCGACGAGCAGCGGCGGCTGCTGTTGTCAGGGAAATCCGCCGATGGCGTCGCGAACGATGGGCCAATCGTGTGTGCCTGCTTCGGCGTCGGGCGCAATGCCATCTGCGGCGCCATCGCGGAAGGCTCGCGCACTGTCGCCGACATCGGCGCGCAACTGAAGGC
>JAGVII010000898.1 GCA_020056155.1 Afipia sp. | reverse complement strand
TCCGCCATCACCTGACAGGGATGCGAGCGGCGGGTCAGCCCGTTGATCACGGGCACGGTGGCGTGTGCCGCAAGCTCGGTCAGCGCCTCGTGATTGAGTATGCGGATCATGATGGCATCGACGAAACGCGACAGCACCCGCGCGGTATCCGCGATGGTCTCGCCGCGCCCGAGCTGCATTTCGGCGCCGGTCAGCATGATGGCTTCGCCACCGAGCTGGCGCATGCCGACGTCGAACGACACGCGGGTGCGCGTCGATGGCTTGTCGAAGATCATGGCCAGCGTCTTGCCATCGAGCGGCTTGTCGGAAATGTCCCCGGCCTTGCGCTTGTTTTTCATCGCCATGCTGGCGTCGAGGATGGTGCGCAACTCCTTGGTGGGCACGTCGAACAGATCGAGGAAGTGTCGCGGAGACTTGTTCATTATACCGCCTCGCGCCGCGCCGGCGTCCGCGTGAACTTCGCACAGACGCGCTCGATGCGCGACACCGCTTCATCGATGTCCGCTTCGGTGACGATCAACGGCGGCAACAGCCTCACGACGTTTTCACCGGCGCCGACGGTGAGCAGCTTCTCATCGCGCAGCGCGCCGACGAGATCGCCCGCCGGGATCACGGCCTTGAGGCCGATCAGCAGGCCATCGCCCCGCACTTCATCGACCACATCGGGATAACGATCGATGATCGATGCCAGTTTTTGCTTCAGCGCCAGCGACGAGCGTTGAACGCCCTCGAAGAATTTCGGCGCAAGCATCACATCGAGCACTGCGTTACCCGCTGCCACCGCGAGCAGATTACCCCCGAAGGTCGACCCGTGCGTCCCAGGCGTCATGCCAGCAGCGGCAGCCGCCGTGGCGAGACACGCACCGATCGGAAACCCGCCGCCAAGCGCCTTCGCCAGCGCCATGATGTCCGGTTCGACGCCGGTCTTTTCATACGCGAACAGCGTGCCGGTGCGGCCCATACCGGTCTGCACTTCGTCGAAGACCAGAACGAGTTTGTTGTCGTCGCAGAGCTGCCGCAGCGCGCGGAAGAACGCCGGGTCGGCCGCGCGCACGCCGCCTTCGCCCTGCCATGGCTCAATCAGGATCCCCGCGGTGTGCGGACCGATCGCCTTCTTCACCGCTTCGAGATCGCCGAGTGGGACCTGATCGAAACCATCGACCCGCGGGCCGAAGCCTTCGAGATATTTCTGCTGGCCGCCTGCGGCGAGCGTCGCAAGGGTACGGCCGTGGAACGCGCCTTCAAACGTAACGAGCCGGTAGCGTTCCGGCCTGCCGTTCACCGCCTGAAACTTGCGCGCCATTTTGATGGCGGCTTCCATCGCTTCCGCGCCGGAATTGCAGAAGAAAGCTACGTCGGCGAAGCTCGCGTCACACAGCCGCGTCGCCAGCCGCTCGCCTTCCGGAATCGTGAAAAGATTCGAGACGTGCCACAGCTTCGCGGCTTGCTCCTGCACCGCAGCGACCAGATGCGGATGGGCATGGCCAAGCGCATTGACCGCGACACCGCTGGTGAAATCGAGATAGCGGTCGCCATTGATTGCGATCAGCCATGCGCCCTCACCGCGCTCGAACGCGACGTCTGCGCGGGCGAAAACCGGCAACATATGAGAGTCGAGATGCGGCTTGGCTGTGTGGCTCATGGCGACCTGATCGATGGTAGGGGCCAACAGCATCGCGATCGCGTCAGCGTTTGTCGCTCAGTTGCCTGCCCCGGAAACGAAACGTGCCGCCCGAAAAGGCGGCACGTGGCGGTTATTCTATTGGCGGGGGGTGCGGTGTCAATCCACGCGCGGCTCTTCCAGGCTCAACCCAGCGCCCGCTGATCGCGGCTATGAGCGAATAATCCCGCATTTTCTGACCAATTTCCGGCACCCGGAACCCATCGCGGGCAGGAAAACGCCAGATACAGACGTCGCACAATGATCGAATTTATTTGCTTTCCAGCCGGAACATGTGGACGCGCTACGGCCGACTCTTGCGCGTGAGTCACGGCATATTGTAGCATTCTCGACGTTGGGTACGACATCTCGTGCGGCAGTTCTGATCCTCGCTTGTCTTCGGTACGGCGTAAACGCCCGGTCGCTTTTCATGCAACCGGCGAGGGCTAAGGGATTCTGCCGACAGGGATTTTGGACGGTTTGCAATCGCGACGCCGCGTCAAAAATGGCCGGCGCGATACCAAAAGGAAGAAAGCGATGACGGTAATCAGCTGGACCGACGATCGCGTTGAGCAGTTGAAGAAGCTTTGGGAAGCCGGGCTTTCGGCGAGCCAGATCGCCGCTGAACTCGGAAACATCACCCGCAATGCCGTGATCGGCAAGGTGCACCGGCTGGGATTGTCCGGCCGCGCCAAGAGTCCGTCCTCGGCAGCGCCGCGGCAGCGCAAGGCGCGTCCCGCGCAGCACATGATGCGGATCAGCCGCCCGGTGTCACGCGGCAACACCGCACTCGCCCACGCCTTTGACGTCGAGGCCGAGCCCGATCCGATCGCCTACGACAACGTGGTGCCGATGAGCCAGCGGCTGAGCCTGCTGGAACTGAACGAGAGCACCTGCCACTGGCCGGTCGGCGATCCGGGCAGCGCGGATTTCTTTTTCTGCGGCGGCAAGGCGCTCAACAGCCTGCCTTACTGCGCGCATCACTCGCGCGTCGCCTATCAGCCGGCGAGCGACCGGCGCCGCACCTCGCGGCCGGCCAAGTAGCCAAAAAGCTCAACCCTGCGAACGACATACGACGAAAAAAAAGCCTCATCGAACTGATGAGGCTTTTTTGTTGCGAAGTGACGGCGAACTTCAACGCAAATGGCAGCTTTGTGAACGTGCGGCGAAAGTGCGGCTGCGCTTAATCCGCCGCAGACTTCGTCGCCGGGAAGCACGCGGTGAAGGTCGCGCCATGACCGAAGACGCTTTCGATGAGAAGGCGTCCGCGATGACGAATGAGGATGTGCCGGACCAGCGACAGGCCAAGGCCCGTGCCGCCCTGCGCGCGGCTGTCGCCGGCATCGACGCGATAGAACCGCTCGGTCAGCCGGGGCAGATGCTCGGGCGGAATGCCGGGACCGAAATCGCGCACCGCGAAGCGGACCTCACCGGCGGCATCGTCGGGCGCAGGCTCGGCCAGCGACACAATCACGCGGCCGCCGGACGCCCCATACTTGAGGCCATTCTCGATCAGGTTCTCGAACACCCGCAGCAATTCTTCTGTATCGCCAGCGATCTGCACCGGCTCCGGCGGCAGTTCGGTCTCGATCATGACCTGCCGTTCGCTCGCCAGCGGCTCGAGGCCGTCGATCACCTGACGCACCAGCGGTACCACATCGACCAGCTTCTCGGGACGCACGTGCGCACTCAGTTCGACCCGTGACAGCGACAGGAGATCGTCGATCAGCCGCGCCATGCGGGTCGCCTGCGTATGCATGATGCCGAGGAAGCGCTCGCGCGCTCTCGGGTCCTCGCGCGCCGGGCCCTGCAGGGTATCGATGAAGCCAGAAAGCGCCGCCAGCGGCGTACGCAATTCGTGACTCGCATTGGCGACGAAGTCCGCGCGCATTTCCTCGACCCGGCGCAGCGGGGTCTGGTCGTGGAACGTCATCAGGATGCAATATTCGGTGCCGCCGAACGCGGTCGGCAGCGACAGCGGCGTCACGATCAATTCCATCCAGCGATCGATGGGAACGTGATCGACATAGCCGGCGCGTTGCGGCTGGCGGGTGGCGATGGCTTCGCGGAGTGCCGCGATAATTTCGGGCGAGCGCAGCGCGAACAGCGCCAGTTCGTTCTTGCGCAGGGCCGGCGCGAGTTGTCCAGCAGCGGTATTGAAATGCAGCACGCGTCCGGCGCGATCGAGCAGCACTGCCGCGTCCGGCATCCCGCCGACCAGCGCCTGCACCACCGGCATTTCAGCCGGCCGCGCGCCGATCATGTCTTCGCTGGCGGGAACGGACTGATGCAGATGCCACGGCACCAGCGCCGCGCCCGCAATCACAATGAAGATCAACCCGGCCTGCGGCAGCGTCAGGCCGCCGAACACCACCGACGCGGTGAGGCCAAGCGCGGTCGCGATCAGAATGATCGCCGACCGCCGCAACCTGTCCGGCCACGGCGCGAAACCTGAATTCGGTGATGTGACCGTCATGCGCCGTACCTGTTTTGCGCTCGTATCCGCTTTTCAACAGGCGTACGAACTGACGCCAGCACGTGTTACGAGACCGGAGACCCAGATCCCCGGGGCGATCCCGGGGTGGGCTTTGCGGCTTCGTCGAGCCTTTGCAGCGCCGCCCTGACCCGCTTCGCCCGGAAGCCGACAATAAGCTCCCGAAGCGAGAGCAAGATGACAGAAAGCATGAACGGCACGAGATAATAAAGCACCCGAAACAGCAGCATGCCGGCCAGCAGCTCTTCCCGGTCGAACTGAAACAGCCCTACCAGCATCGCGGCATCGAACACTCCGAGACCGCCCGGCGAATGGCTGGCGAAGCCGAGCAGCGTTGCCGACACGAAGATCACCGCGACGACGACAAAACCGACATGGGGCTCGTCGGGAACGAGGATGTACATCGCCAGCGCGCAGAAGCCGAGATCGACGATGCCGATCGCGATCTGCAGCAACGTCAGCGGACCGCCGGGCAGGGTGACGGTCCAGCTGCCACGGCCGACTTCCCGCGGTTTCATCCAGACCCACGCCACGTAGGCCGTCAGCCCGATGAGAATGCAGAACGCCGCGGTGCGATTGAGCCAGACCGGCAGCTTGTCGATGGAGGCGGCCGCCTCCGGATGATAGGCGACGCCGAGACCAAGCACCGCGGCGTTGCCGAGCCAGAACGTCAATCCAGCGAGAAAGCAGACCTTGGCGACATCGACCGCCGAAAGGCCCCAGGCGGAGTAGACGCGATAACGCACCACGCCACCGGTGAAGACACTGGCGCCGACATTGTGGCCGATCGAATAGCTGGTGAAGCCGGCGAAGGCGGCAATCCGGTAGGGCACGTCGTTGCGGCCAATCGCGCGCAGCGCGAACAGGTCATAGAACGTCAGCGTGAAATAGCCTGCGGCGACGCAAAGCCCGGCCAGCGCCACCGTGCGGATTTCGGTTTCGCGCATCGCTTCATAGAGGTCATCGATGTCGAGACCCTGAAGCATGTGATAGAGGATGTAGCAGGCGGTCGCGATAATCGCGATGCTGATCGCAACACCAAGCTTGTGCAGGATTTGCTTCTCGCGCATGTACGCGATGGCCCCGCGAAGTGTCTCCAGCATCCAGACCTCAAAATTCGATCAATCGCACCAGAATGATGTCCTAGCAGACCGGCCGTGCAACCGCGAGGCCGGCAACGCGGATTTGAACTCCTTCACGGGGTCCAGAGTCCCATTTTTGAGGGCGCGAACGAGGCAGGCCTCGCGCGCGCATTAACAATACCGTTTCCTTCCGCACCGCAATGCGTCGCGAAGGTGTCAGGCCGATGACGCCGATTTGGCCAGCTCGCGCTGAAAAAACAGCAGGTCCAGTTCGGTGGCCGGCTGCCCCAGACCCGTCAAGAGCGCATGAACCTGACCACGGTGATGGGTCTGGTGATTGAACCAGTGCGCCAGGGCGGGCGCCAGTTGCTGCACGAACTGTTCGGGGCTGGACACGCGGCGGTAGGAGATCATTCCCGCAATCCGCGCCTCATCGAGACCGTCGACATAAGCCACGATCCGGGCGTCCTCCGCCACGCGCGCGGCGCGAAGCGCATCGAATCCCTCGAACAGGACCGCGTCGAGCCGGTCCGGGGCATCGCCGTCGCCGGTAAAGCGCTTCATCCATATGCGATCGGTAACCAGCAGATGGTTCAGCGTGCCATGGACGGACTTGAAGAAGGCGCCGCGATCAGCCCGGTATTGCGTTTCATCGAGACGCGCCGCGGCATCGTACAGCCGGACATTCGCCCACGCATTGTAGTGGCCCAGCATCCGGAAATGAGACGTCAGACCGCTCACGCGTCAGCGGCCGGCGTATGGCGCGAGACCACGAGGTGACGCAACCACGAGCCGATGGCGCAGCCGGCGACGTAGGCCGCCAGCATCATGAGACCGAGGTCCAGCCAGTAGCCGAAGCGCCCCGGGGCCAGGTGAAACATCGAGGCGAGAGCCAGTCCTGCGATCAGCACCCCGACCTTGCGCAGCGTGACCGTCGACCAGCCGCGTCCGCGATGCACCACCGCGATCCATCCCATCGCGAGACCGACCACGCCCGATGCCAGCAACCAGCCCCAGTTGAATGTCGCAAGATAGATCATGGGCCTCAATCCTTTTCACAATTCGTCATTGCGAGGAGCCCTTGCGACGAAGCAATCCAGCTTTCTGCTGTCTCTTTAAGACTGGATTGCTTCGCTTCGCTCGCAATGACGGATTGACCTCTCTGTGCCAACCTCTTGGGCAGATAGATGCTGCGATGCATATTCACTTCACCACGAAATCGATGCGCCGGTTCTTGGCCTTGCCTTCGTCGGTATCATTAGCGGCGACTGGCTGCGTACTGCCGTAACCCACCGCTCTCAGCCTGTCCGTCGGCAGACCGGCCTTGATCAGATAGTCCGCCACCGCCTGCGCGCGCTTCTCCGACAGCGTCACGTTTCCGTTGGTATCGCCGTCGCTGTCGGTATGACCGGCGACTTCGATATTCGCCGTCGGACAGCGCAGCGCCGTCTCGATCAGCTTGTCGAGAAGCCCCATGGAATCCTTGTTGATGGTCGCGCTGCCGGAATCGAACCTGATTTTGGCCTTGCCCAGCAGTTCGAAGAACAATTGCTGGCAAACCGTGGGATCCACCGCGCTCGCCACCGGCTTGACGGAGACCTCGGCTTTCGCAGCCCAGCCCTGCGGCAACTCGCCGCCGATACCGCCGCGGATCTGGTCCGCAGCGACCGCGTAAAGCGCGTCACCCGACAGCTTCACTTCGCGATCGGAGATCACCAGCGACCCGGTCGAAACCCGCGACAGCGCGCCGAGCCCGGCCACCACCGCATTCTGGAAACCCTGCGGCGCGCCGGCACTGGCCTTCAGCTTGTCCACCAGCTTCTCCGAGAAGAACTTGCGGCCGACCGCCGCGACGATGGCCGCATGCACGGCGTTGTCCGGCACGTAACCGGCAAGCGTGACAGTATTCGCCACCGGATCCTTGTTCGCCTGGAAAACGTAAGGCGGCGCCTTGATCGCATTCTCCTTCACCGAAAAACCTTCGGGCAGGTTCCGCAGCGCGGCCTGGATCGCCTCGCGGCTACCGATTTCGCGGGCCATGCCGGTCAGGCTGACGCTGGTGTCGCTGAGCGTGATCTTGCCGTCCTTGAGCTTGCCGACCTGATCGATCAGCAGCAACGCGGCGTTGTCGAACCGCGGCGGCGCGCCCCGCGCCATCGTCATCCGGTCCGAAATCTCGGTACCCCTGAGCGAGGCGCGGGCCGCCTCCATCAGCTTGGCCTTGATTGCCGGTAGCGGTGTGTTGCCGCTGAGCGTCACGCGCACCACGTCGCGCTCGATCGACCATGCAAACGGCTTGGCTTCCGGGATCAGGCTGGTGTCGTCGTTGACCAGCCGCACGCCGGTGACGGCCTCGACCTGCGCCACCGCACTGCGCCGGCCCTCCTCCGAGAACGCATTCGCCGCCAGTTTGACGTCACGGCCGAACACCACGATCCGGGTCTTGTCGAGCACCGTATCCTTCAGCGCGCGGGTCGAGCGCGCGGCAAGGTCCGCCTCCAGAGGAGCGGTACCGGTCCAGATCGCAGCGATCCACAGAAGCACCAGGGGAATCAACCCTGGCCACCATTTACGTGCCCAACTCGCTAAGCGGCTCATCCCGGACCTTTACCTGACGGAATGCAGACAAAACAAACCCTTGCCGAGGTGTCAAACTGGAAATGAAGGCGGCTGCCGTGTCCCGGATCAAGGCCTGTTTCGGGCCAATGACGGCCGT
>JAGVII010000397.1 GCA_020056155.1 Afipia sp. | reverse complement strand
TTTCCGGACGATAGGCGATCGGCACAAACGGCCGCACGATGCCATCGACCCAGGTCACGAACCACCAGATCAGGTAGATCGTAATCGCGATGGGACCGGCGATAATCAGGCCGGTCAGAAAATAGCGGCGCAGCCGCGCCATCGCACCGCGCGGCACATCCGGCGGCGGCACGGGGGGAACGCCTCCCGGGATCATGTTGGGCGTGGTCTCATTCATCGCAGAACCGAACCATCCTCACGCGAAATGTTAGAATAACATCGCAAATTATTGCGACACCACTGTATCAGACTTTTCAGCGCGCGAACCGCCTGCGCTGCGACCGTTTGTCAGCCTGCGTCTTACTCGACGGTCACAGATTTGGCGAGGTTCCGCGGCTGGTCGACGTCGGTGCCCATGACGACGGCCGTGTGATAGGCCAGCAACTGCACCGGGATCGCATAGACCAGCGGCGTCACCGTGGCCGGCATGTCGGGCAGGATAATCGTCACCAGCGAGTCGACAGTCGCCTCCCTGGCACCCCGTGCGTCGGTCATCAGGATGATCCTGCCGCCGCGCGCCGCGACCTCCTGCATGTTCGACACCGTCTTCTCGAACACGCGATCGTAAGGCGCGATCACGACCACAGGCATCTTTTCGTCGATCAGCGCGATCGGGCCGTGCTTGAGTTCGCCGGCCGCGTAGCCTTCGGCATGGATGTAGGAAATTTCCTTCAGCTTCAGCGCGCCTTCCAGCGCCAGCGGATAGTTGGTGCCGCGGCCGAGATAAAGCACGTCCTGGCTCTTGGCGATGTCGCGGGCGAGCTTCTCGATCTGCGGTTCGAGCGCAAGCGCCTGCGTCATCAGACGCGGCACCTCGATAAGGCCATGCACGAGTTTGGTCTCGTCGGTCTCGGACAGTTCGCCGCGTGCCCTGCCCGCCGCAATGGCGATCGTCGCCAGCGCCGCAAGCTGGCATGTGAAGGCTTTGGTCGAGGCCACGCCGATTTCAGGCCCGGCCAGCGTCGGCAGCGCGGTCTCGCTTTCGCGCGCGATGGTCGAGGTCGGCACGTTGACCACGGAGATAGTGTGCAGCCCCTGCGACTTGGCATAGCGCAGCGCCGCCAGCGTATCGGCGGTCTCTCCCGACTGCGAAATGAAGATCGCGAGATCGCCCTTGCGCAGCGGGGCTTCGCGATATCGAAATTCCGAGGCGACATCGAGTTCGACCGGCAGCCGCGCGAGACGCTCGAACCAGTATTTTGCGACAAAGCCCGCGTAGCTCGCGGTGCCGCAGGCCGTGATCGACACGCGCTGAATGTCTTTGAAATCGAACGGCAGTTTGACCGGCATCGCCACCTTCTCGGTGGCCATATCGACGTAGTGCGCCAGCGTGTGACCGACGACCTCGGGCTGCTCGTGAATCTCCTTCGCCATGAAGTGGCGGTAGTTCGCCTTGTCCACCAGCGACGTCGCGGTGTTGTGCTTGACGATCTCGCGTTCAACCACGGCGTTCTTGTCGTCGTACACGGTCGCATCGGCGCGGGAGAGAACGACCCAGTCGCCGTCATCGAGATAGCTGATGGTGTCGGTGAACGGTCCGAGCGCGATGGCGTCGGAGCCGAGATACATCTCGCCGTCGCCGTAGCCGACCGCGAGCGGCGAACCCTTGCGGGCGCCGATCATCAAATTTTCTTCGCCCTTGAAAATGAAAGCCAGCGCGAACGCGCCGTGCAGCTTCGGCAGCGTTGCCTTCACGGCGTCTGCGGGCGACAGGCCCTTGGCGAGATACGAATTCACCAGATGCGCGACGACCTCGGTGTCGGTCTCGCTGGAGAACGTCGCGCCCTGCGCCTCGAGCTGCGTGCGCAGGTCGCGGAAATTTTCGATGATGCCGTTATGGACCACGGCGACATTGTCGGTCGCATGCGGATGCGCGTTGTTCTCGGTCGGCTTGCCGTGGGTGGCCCAGCGCGTGTGTCCGATACCGATGTGACCCGCAAGCGGCGAGGACTTGAGGACGGCTTCGAGATTTTTCAGCTTGCCCTTCGCGCGGCGGCGATCGAGCAGCACGCCTTCGAGCGTGGCGACGCCGGCCGAGTCGTATCCGCGATACTCAAGACGCTTGAGCGAGTCGACCAGTTGCTCCGCGACCGGTCCCCGTCCGAGAATTCCTACAATTCCGCACATGCGGTTCGATGTCTCCAGCCCGCCCCAATGCGGCCTTATGTACCGAGGATTACCACGTTTCCGCCTCAACAATTGTTGCGGATTGAGACAGGGTAAACCGTTAACGAAATCAGCGCGGTAACGGACTGCGCCTTATTTCTGACTTTTGGGCTTCCGATTGAGCATTTTCATGTCGCGGAAGCGTTTTGCCCACCCCTCGCGGATGGTCTGCTGGCTGCGTTCGACCGCGAGCGAATCGTCGGGCACGTCCTGGGTCACGACGGAGCCCGATCCGATAAACGCGCCCGCGCCGATCTTCACCGGCGCAACCAGCGACGAGTTGGAGCCGACGAACGCGCCCGCGCCGATCTCGGTGCGATGCTTGTCGAAGCCGTCGTAGTTACAGGTAATGGTGCCTGCGCCGATGTTGGCGTTCTCGCCGATATGGGTATCGCCGATATAGGTCAGGTGATTGACCTTCACGCCGGCTTCCAGATCGGCGGCTTTGGTCTCGACGAAGTTGCCGATGCGAACGCCCTCGCCCAGCACGGTGCCCGGCCGCAGCCGCGCGTAAGGACCGATGGATGCACCCTTGCCGATGCGTGCGCCGACGATGTTCGAGAACGAATGAATCACCGCGCCGTCGTCAATCGCAACGCCCGGGCCGATAACGACGAACGGTTCGATGGTGACATCCTTGCCGAATGTCGTATCAGCCGAAAGAAAAACCGTTTCCGGCGCGATCAGCGTAACGCCCGCGTCAAGCGCGGCCTGCCGCAGCTTGCGCTGCATCACCTGTTCGGCTTCAGCGAGCTGGGCCTTGGTGTTGATTCCGCGCACTTCGTCCTCACTGGTTTCGATCACAACCGCCCGCAAGCCAAGCTCGCGCACGATCGCCACCGCATCAGTTAGATAGTACTCGCCCTTGCTGTTGCCATTGCCGATAGCGTCAAGGATTTTCAGCGCGGTCTTGCCCGCGAACGCCATAACGCCTGCATTGCAAAGCGTGACGGCACGCTCGGCCTCGCTGGCGTCGGCGTGTTCGCGGATCGCAGCAAGTTGCCCGTTGTCTTCCAGCAGCCGCCCATACCCCGTTGGGTCGGCAGCACGGAATCCCAGCACCGCCAGCGCCGCGCCATCCTTCAGCGCGGCTTTCATTCGCTCGAACGTCGTCGCATCAATCAGCGGCGTGTCGCCGAAGGCGATGAGAATATCGTCGGCGCCTTCCGCAATGGCTTCCCGCGCCGCCAGCACGGCATGAGCCGTGCCGAGCCGCTCGCGCTGAACGAAGGTTTTCGCGTCCGGACGCGCGCGTCCGATCTCGTCGATCACGGCCTGATGATCGGGGCCGACCACCACGGCAATCGCATCGTTCTTGCCGCCGGGCGCCGCCGCAAGCACATGGGCAATCAAGGGCCGGCCCGCGATGGGATGCAGCACCTTGGGCAAGCTCGAACGCATGCGGGTGCCTTCGCCGGCCGCGAGCACGATCGTGAGGGTGGTTCTGCCGGACATGCGTTTTCCCTGTGCCACACGCAGAAGCGCGCCGGCGCCGTCTTACCCGAGAGCGCCGAAGGACAAAAGCGTTTTGGACGCTCCGCTGCGCGCGCGGACCCCGGCTTTCCTGTTAATCTTTACACAATGATTCGCCGGGGCCACGGGAGGGCCGCGCTGCGCTATGACCAAGGACCGCAACCAATTCCGCGACGATCTGACGGACGGCGATGGCGCCGGCTGGATCAATCGCTTTCTTGCGGAAGAGGACGAATTCGACGGCCGGTCGATGTGGCGGCTGGCGTCGTGGGGCGTGGGCTCAGTCGGAGTGCTGATCGTTGCCATTCTCGCGACGAGATCGCCGGCGGCAATCAATCGCGATCAACTGGCATCCGCCGAAGTCGCGCGGCAGACCCAACAGGTTCAGTGGATCGCCAGGGAAAGCCAGAACAAGGCACGGGAACTTGCGGCGGCGGTCGAGACGCTCAACGGCGACCGCGACCGTCTGTACGCGCGCGTGACCGTGCTTGAACAGGGACTGGATTCGGTCACCGGTGCGCTGGCGCGGCCGGAAGCCGCGCCACTGCCGGCGATTCCGCAGGCGGCGCCTCCAGCAACAGCACCCGCGCTGGCCCTACCGGCCGCGTCCGCTGAAGCCGACCTGATCGGGCCGGTCAAACCTGCCGCAGAGACAAAAGCTGAACCGGCAGCACTGCCTCCCAAGATCGCACCGGTCGCGACCGCAGCTCCGGCAGCGTCTCCTGCTCCCGCAAAGCCCGCCGAGGCCAAACCAGCGGAGCAGAAAGCCGATGCCCCACCCGCCGATCCCGCACCGACGGTGACCGCCGCCATTGCCCCATCAGAACCAATTGCAAGCGAAACGCCATCGGCGAGTATCGTTCGCAAGACCGAGTTCGGCGTGGATCTCGGTGGCGCCAAGTCGATCGAGGGGCTCCGAGCCGTCTGGCGGGGGGCGCTCAAAGTCTATTCGCAACACCTTGCATCGCTGCAGCCCATTATTGTGGTGAAGGAACATCATAACGGACTGGGAATGCAGCTGCGGCTGGTTGCCGGACCGCTGTCCGATGCTGCAGAGGCCGCGAAGCTGTGCGCGGGATTCCTGACCGAGAGCAATCGCCCGTGCGAAACGTCCGTGTACGAGGGCCAGCGCCTCAGCATGGTCAGCGAAAAACAGCCGGAGGCAAAAAAGCCGGACGCCGCGGTTCATCGCGCAAAGCGGCGGAGCAAACAGCGCAGCGAGCCGGTCCAGGAGCAACCCAAAACATCATCGTTCAGCTCGTTTTTCGGCAACAGGTAACGTCCAAATCCTGCTGTCCGGGTTGTATCGTCATCCGATCCGAACCATATTCGGCACATGAAAAAAGAGCCGTTCAGACTGACGCCCTATCAGGTGCAATGGATTCTGGTCGTGGGATTTCTCACTATCGGATACGCCCTCTATCTGCGCTATTTGGCCATCGAGTTCGCACAGGTCCGCCTCGAATGCGACGCCGGCTTGCAGACCATGCTGTGCAAGACACGGCTGACGATGACCTACCTGTTCAAACACTATGTGTTCGGAATAACGGCGCTGGTCGTCGCACTGCTGCACGTGATCCGGCCATCGATCGTCACCCTGACCATCGGGTTGATCGCCGCGTGTTTTGGAATCGTGCTCTACAATATCGGCCTGTCG
>JAGVII010000020.1 GCA_020056155.1 Afipia sp. | reverse complement strand
GCCAGCGCCTCGGCGATGAGCGGTCTGAAGCCGCCGCCTTCGGCCTCGGTCTTGCCGAACTTGTTGACCATCACGAGGTCGGCGCCGGCCTCCAGCCCGCGCGCCGCCGAGGCGACAGCCTTCAGCAATTCGTCGACGTCCAGCATGCAGCCGCGCGCATGCGGGCCACGATCCTCCGAGATGCCGAAGCGCTCGCCGCTCGACAGTTCCTCGAGGATCATGTCGCAGCGGGCGCGGCCTGGACAGGGCTGATTGCGCTGTACGAAGCCTGCTAGCGAAAGGCCCTGGCCGACGAGATGATCGGCCACGGTACGCATGACCGCATCGATCGCGGCGCTGTCAGAGTAGATGATTGCCGTGATCGGGGTCGGGGGAGAGAGCCGGGACAATTGAAGAACCTTTCGTTCAGGTTGCGGGCCGGAAAGCGCGGCAAATTTCGGGCCTGGTCTCCAGACGTGGCCCGCCGATCAGGTCGATGCAGTATGGGATGGCGGCGAAGACTGCGTCCAGGCAGGTCGCGATCGACGACGGTTTGCCGGGCAGGTTGACGATCAGCGACTGTCCGCGCGTTCCGGCGATCTGCCGCGACAGGATCGCGGTCGGAACCTCGGCGAGGCTGGCGGTGCGCATCGCTTCGCCGAAGCCAGGTAGAAGGCGCTCGCAGACTTCCGCGGTCGCCTCCGGCGTCACGTCGCGCGCTGCCGGACCGGTGCCGCCGGTGGTCAGGATCAGCGCGCATTTCTCCCGGTCGCAAAGTTCGACCAGCGCCTGCTCGATCGCGGCGCGGTCATCCGACACGAGCCGCTTTTCCGGCCGCCAGTCATTCGCCAGAACCTTGGCGAGATAGGCTTCGATCGCGGGTCCGCCGCGATCCTCGTAGAGGCCGGCCGCGGCCCGGTCTGAACTTACGACGATGCCGATCGCGATGGCCGTCATGCTGCATGGCTCCCGTGACCGGGTAGACATTTCGTCGTGGCTGTTCCGTTTGCCCCGGCGGCATTTCGGTCATGCGGATGTTCGAGCGCGTGCGCCATCAGTGTGCCACACCGCGCCGCGCCTTCATGCCGCGTGCCATGGCGCCCAGATCGCCTCTGGTCAGTCTGATCCTGGCGATGGCGAGAACGATGCCGTTCTCGATTGCCAGGTGGCCGCTCTCGCTGGAGGCATAGGCTTGCATCAATTCACGCGCCGCGGAACTGACCTGAACCACCTCCGCGGACTGAACCGACAGCTCCGCAACGATTTTGTCGACGACGGATAGTGCTCGCCGGTGATCTTCCAAGAGCCGCGCGAACACGACGCCCAGATTGTCTTCCCGCAGTGCCCTGCGTCGGACGGCGGGAAACAGATCCATTTCCTCATCCTCGTGATCAAGCGGGACGTCATGACTGAGGAACGTCACGACCGTGTCGGCCTCTCGTCGGTCTACCTTGCCCGACAGGGCGAAGCGGCGCAGCGCTGAACAGATCATTCGTTGGCGAACGTGGTCCGCAAAGATGTAGGCGAGCGGTTCGTCGAGGAGTGACGACGGCATCACCTCGACCAGCGGCAAGGTGCTGGGGCGGGGAGCATTGCGGTCGGTATTGCCTGTCGGTGCCGGATCAGGAATGGTCATGACAACCTCCGCCGCCGCACGAGCAGCCGTCATGTGCGCTGCCGGAATGGGTCCTGGCGTCGCGAGCGAGCGACCAGGACAGCATGCGGGTCAGGCAGGCGCCAGCGGGATCGTCGGAGCGCTCGAGCGCGGTCATCAGACCCAGCCAGTCCTCGTCCGACGCCAACAGGGCGAAGCGTTGAACGGCCCCGGTCACGTATTCGCCGATGCTCTCCCCGTGAGCATCCCGGGCTTCTTCCACCTGGGCGGCAAGTACAATGTCGCCGAGTTCCATCAATGTCGCCGTCGCCACGCTCTCATCGCGCAGCGCGCTCATTATGTTCCCGAGCAGCATGGCATTGCCTCTCTATTGAACGAGTGGAGATGGGGAACCGGACAGTTCGATCCCGTCGATGACCGAACGGCCGGCGAGCATGGCGATGTAGTGGCGGATGGCGGTCCGCCTTACACGTTCGTCGAGATAGTCGCCGATCCGGCGGCGAACAGCTTCGAAGGGCAATTGACGTCCCTCCTCGCGCCGATCGACGCGCACGATATGAAAACCGTAGCGGCTTTCGACCGGAACCTTGCGGATCGTGCCGATTGGCATCGAGCCGAGCGCGGCTTCGAATTCGGGAACAGTCTGCCCGGGACCGATCTGGCCGAGATTGCCGCCGACCTCGCGCGATGGGCAGGACGAAAACTGCCTGCAGAGTTCGGTGAACCGATGCGGCGTCTCCAGAAGCACCTCGATCAGGACCTCGGCCTCGGCGCGCGCCGCCACGCGCGCATCGCCATCGCCCGGCGCCGCGGCGATCAGGATGTGCGATACCTCGAACAGGTCCGGCGAACGGAACCGCCGCGGATTCTGCTCGTAGTAGTGCCGGCACTCGCCCTCACCCGCTGTCGGCGTCACCACCTCCTGCTCCACCAGTGTCCGGACGAGCGCCTCGTCGATCGTCTCTCGCCGGCCGGCATCGTCGGCCATGGGTTCGGCCCGCACATCCAGCCTGCGCGCCTCCTGGAGCAGCAATTCGCGGATGGCAAGCGCGCTGGCCGCGGCCGTCCATGCCTCGAACTGGGTCGGCGCCGGATGGTTCTGAATCTCCTGCGCGATCGCCTCGCGCGGAATCGTGACGCCGTTGACGCTGACGATGCGGGGCTGAAGCCGCTTCCTCGGCGTGGCGACCGTCGGATCGATGCTGACCATGGCCATCACTCCGCGGGACCGAGGGTCCGCCGCGTGCGCACCACCTGGTAGCCGCGCCGCCCGAGATACCAGACCGGCGCCGACCAGACATGCACGAGGCGGGTGAAGGGGAAGAGGAGGAAGATGGTCATCCCCAGCGCCAGATGCGCCTTGAAGATCGGATGCGCGTCGGCCACCAGCATCCAGGCGTCGCCGCGCAGGGTCAGTATGCCCTGAGCCCAATTCATGAACTTGACCATCTCGTGGCCGTCCATGTGGCCGAGCGAGATCGGGATCGTCGCCAGGCCGAGCAGCAGTTGCACAAACAGGATGAGCAGGATCGCGGTGTCGGAGAACGAGGATGTCGCACGGATGCGCGGATCGAAGAGGCGCCGGTGGGTCAGCAGCGCGATGCCGACGAAGCACATCAG
>JAGVII010000105.1 GCA_020056155.1 Afipia sp. | reverse complement strand
CGAATTACGCAAAGCACGAGCAGGAGATCACTGGGGCTCGATTGTCTATTCATGCGCCATCTGCTAGCATTGAGCGGTTGATTTCTCGGGCTTTCGCGCCTATTCAGAGGCTGCTGGCAAACCATGACTGGAACAATAATACATTGTGCCTCGACGAGGAATTTGTCACCGCATGTGATTGTCCAGCGTGCGTCGCGCGCCGTGTTCGTCCAGGAACGCCCCGCGATTTGGCGCTTCATCTAGGGAACTTTGTGATCTGCCATGTTCGCGGCATCCGCTGACAATCTTCTTGAAGATCAACAGCGCTTCCTGCGAGTCGCACAGGAGTCATTGGCGGTCAAGCGTCACTTTCAACTGCTCCTCTGGCTACAGGGAGACCTGCAATATTTCGTGCCACATGAGGTACTCATTGCCGCTTGGGGAGACTTCTCTCTTGGCTTGATTCACTACGACATCATTTCGACCTTGCCCGGCGTACGTACGACCGATCTGGCCGGAATCGATGTGTCGCCGCTTATTCGCAGTCTTTTTGACCGCTGGATCAAGCAAGGCTCAAACCCGTTCGCCGTGACTTACAGACAAGGAGTCCCTCATGAGACTCCGGGAACACAAGGAATCTTGCACCCGACCTTACGCGGGATGCGTTCTGCCCTCGTGCACGGCATCAGGGATCAGCGTGGCCGTCATGACTGCCTGTATGTGACACTGCACTCGGATGAAATACCCGTCGCGTGTGGCAAGCGACTCGAAATGCTTCTCCCCTACATCGATACCGCGCTGAGGCAGGTCACGCATCTTCCCGCACAGCATCAATCGGATCAGTCCGCTCAGCACGATGAGGTCGTTGACAAGGGGTTGACCAGTCGAGAAGTGGAAATCATGGACTGGGTCAGGAAGGGCAAGACCAATCACGAGATCGGCATGATCCTCGACATTAGCGAATTTACTGTCAAGAATCATCTCCAGCGCATCTTCCGAAAGCTTGACGTTATAAACCGAGCGCAGGCCGTATCGACGTTTGCGCAATCGAACAGGAATAATCGTGGCTGAACGCCTCGCGCCGATCAGAATTCGACGGGCCGTAGGTCTGTCGATCGAAAGACGCAACCTAATCACAGTAATCGAGTCCCTGCTCGATCCATTGGTTCTGCTGCTTTCCTTGTGGGCCGTCGCCCTGTACGCCGAAGGGGCAATTACCCCCCCGTTTTGGATACTTTCGCTGATCGTCTTCTCTCTCAGCTTCCCCGGCCCGGCACGCCTACAGTTGTCGATCTGGCGCATGGCCGGAGAGATTCTTCTAGGATGGATCACGATAGCAGCTCTCCTGCTGTTCTTTGGCTATGCAAGCCATTATCTCGGCGTATTCGACACTGACGAAATCAAGATGTGGCTATGGCTCGCCCCACTCAGCCAATTGGTTGCTCACTTGGGATTTCGCGCGACATTGCCCCTGCTCGGTGGACTTCAAGGCGGACCTAAGCACGCCATCATCGCAGGGATGAACAATCAGGGACTTGCCTTGGCTGATCGCATCAGGGAAAGTCGTTATACACCAACCAAGGTGCTAGGCTTCTTCGACGACAGAATCGACCATCGAATCCCCCATCGGATCGAGTTCCCGCTGCTCGGCACACTCAACGAACTTCCACAGTATGTGAAAGATCATAACGTTGACCGAATCTACTTGTCGTTGCCAATGGCTACCCAGCCTCGCATCCTGCGAATCCTAGACGACCTGAGGGATACAACGGCATCCATCTATTTCGTACCGGACACCTTCGTCACCGACTTGATTCAGGGCAGGATGGATTCGATTGGCGGCACCCCGGTAGTGGCCGTCTGCGAGACGCCCTTCACAGGTGTCAATGGATTAATCAAGCGCATCAGCGACATCGTACTGGCATCCTTGATTCTCGTCATGCTCCTACCGATCATGCTAGCCATCGGCATTGCCGTCAAGCTGGGATCTCCCGGGCCAATGATCTTCAAACAACGGCGCTACGGCCTCGGAGGCGAAGAAATTATCGTTTACAAATTCCGATCCATGAAGGTTTGCGAAGATGGTGGCAACATCCAGCAAGCTCGGCAGGGTGACCAGCGAATAACGCCTCTGGGCGCATTTCTTCGCAGAACATCACTTGACGAGTTGCCCCAGTTCATCAATGTCCTGCAAGGACGCATGAGCATTGTCGGGCCACGCCCACATGCCGTCGCGCACAACGAGATGTACCGCAAACTGGTCACCAGCTACATGGTGCGCCACAAGGTGAAACCGGGCATTACCGGCTGGGCACAGGTCAATGGGTACCGGGGAGAAACTGAAACCGTCGACAAAATGCAGAAGCGAATTGATTACGATCTCGAGTATCTGCGCAACTGGTCACTCCGACTTGATATCGACATCATTCTGAAAACGGTCCTTGTCGTGCTGAAAGACAAGAACGCTTACTGATGTTTACGGTCGATCCGCCAGATAACATTCTGGCGTCTCAACCACGTTCCTGACGTATCGCCACATTCCACGTTCCCGGCTCAGCCGAAGGACGCACCCACGGCCCAGCGACGCTCGGAAGCCGTTGCAAAAGCGCCGCATTGCCTTTGATAGTACCATCGAAAACCAGAGGGCCATCGGTCTTCCACCGTCCCTGACCCTCGACACGTATGGGCCCGTCAAGCGTTTGCACGTGAAACAGAATCTCGCTACCGGAAGAACCATCAATCGCTAATTTGTAGTCCCCAAGAGCTTCTCCGGGTAACAACTCGCTCACCGCACCAATCCAGGTCAGATCCAGGTGGCCATCACAGTACATATGCCAGGAGCAACGAAAACGAGGGGACTCTGCAACGATGTCTCCCTTCCATCCAGCGCGTCCCAAGCTGTGCGGGATCGCCCCCAGAAGGAAACGCGCGGGACCGCGAAGGCGAAGTTGGCTAAGTTCAACGCCACCAAGTCCGATGCTCAAGTTCATTACCGGAACGTGTCCAGACGTAATATCCCAACCAAGCTTGCCCCCAAGTGCATGCCGGCTGTTGAGAGACCACTCCGTCGCCATCCAGGGTTGCCATCCATCAGTGGTCGAATCGAGTCCCATCACGATACCCTTACCGGACCACAGTGTGCCGTCCGCATGAGTGAGGCGCAACGTACCGGAGCTTGCCCAACCGAGTCCAGAATCGACGATGGTTGCAGGAGTTTGCCACACGAGCACAACGACGACAGTTAGCAGTGCTGCCAGAGCCCGCTTCACTTCCCGGCGACCCCAAGGACGACATCGACCTTCACACTCGTCCCCTGTCTGGTAGCAATCAGGGTTATTACTCTCAATCGATAATCCCGTTGAATCGAGCCAAACCACTGGACCACATCGTCAAATCCCGCCATACCCTGTACTCGTAGTCTATCGGCGTCCACGACCGCTACAGACAGATCCAGTTTCCGTGCAACAAGCGAGTTTGTTATCGCCGGAACGAGCGCCTGCGACGATAGCTGGGGAGGAATGACCTCACCACGCAGACGCTGCATTTCCGCCAAGTCATCCTGGACTTCCTTGACCTGCGCTTCTGCATCTGCCACGCGGCCCCGCAAATGAACTCGTTCGGCCCTCAACGACGTCCAAACCCAAGCCGACAAAAGGATAGCCAAGACAATAAGTCCGAGTTTGGCAGCATTCTGTTCGCGTGACGGACGCACCTGCCACCAGAGTTTGAACAACGCGATGGCGCGCCACGTCTTCATTTCAGTTTCCCACGAACGATAAGCACCGAAGTGCCATCATCAGTCGCCTTCGGTATCGCGCTAAATCCACGGATATCAAGTTGACGCCCGAGCGCATCCAAGTCCATGCCATCACCGTTGCTCGATGCCAGTGTGACCTGTAGAACGCCTTCCTCAAAACGCATCTGCTGAATGCGATCGCGTCCATCGGTACCCATGCTGTCTGCCACGCTCGCAATCATTACCAAAGCATCATCCGTACGCAGTAAGCCCAATGGAGAACGCAAGGTGTCAAGTTGTCGTATTGTCTGGGCGACAGGCGCGACCGCTGGGGTGTTCGGGATGGCATTTTGAAACATTGAGACGATACGCCCCTGTGCCTCACCAAGCTGATACCGTAGCCATCCCACCTGAAGCGCGCTCACCAGAATGTCGGCCACCACGATCGCCACCGCCAGCCAAAGCGCTGGCCGGATGCTTCCGAGCCATGCCCGATGGCGATGTGCCGGAGCAAACTCTCCATGCAGCAGGTTGGTAACCTCGCCAGCGGGCGCATACCATCGATACGGTGCACCCGGTCGCACTTCCATGCCGATAGCGTTAGCCCACGCGCCAACATCCGGCATGGGAACTTCCGTGATTCCATGAACGATCAAACGCAAAGCGACGTCATCCCCGTTCTTGGATGACCCCACGACTGTCTGTAACAGGGGTGGTGGAGATAGACCATCATCACAACCATCCAGTGAAATACCGTCGTAATCGTGCCGCCGCAGGATGGCTGAATTACCCATGAGTGCCATATGCCATTCGCCTGCGCCAACTGGCGCCATTTGCAACTCGCTGTACGCTCGGGATAGGGGCCGCTCAACGGAGGCAAACTGGGTGACGATATCTCGAAGGCGCTTTCGGGCAATCACCAGCACCCCGGCCTCGCCATCGCGTCGATTCGTCACGGTCAGATGCTGGCGGTCAGGTTCCTCGATCAGTTTCTCCTCGAGCGCATTAACCAAGACACGATTAAACTCACCACGCGGCAATCTCTCCGGCACACGCACGTGGTGCCAAACAGCTTGGTCGCCAGAGATGACGGCTTCACAGTCGTCGGACTCTGGCCAGTATCGTGGCTCCGACTCGCCATCTTGAAGCGACGATCCGTCCGCAGCCAACAACACCCATCGGGTCTTGGATTGTGTCGGCCACAAGCTGTCGACGTATACTCGCAACATAGTACTCATAGTAGTTTCTGCCAGACAATTTCCGACCACCTGTTCTGTCGGTCAAGAAGAACTTGCATGCGCGTGGTCGCCTGCCCATATCGCGCACGAACCGACGCTAGAAAATAGCGCCCTTTGACCGCCAAGGGCACTTTGCCAGACATCGTAGCGCCCTTGGGCAGCCGTGCCGCGAAGTCATTGTTTATGTCATTGAATGGTACAGATTGACGCTGCGCCACCAGAATTCGCGCTTGATCGATTTGCAGGCCCGGCACGACAGCTGCCAGCACCTCCGCACTCGCAGTATTGACGTTAAGCGGCGCCGTCGTCGGTAGCGCCACCACAAACGGCTGCAAACGATTGACAAGTTCCACAGTGAAGCCGGGGGCCTGCTTTAGTTCGTCGACATCAACAAGAAGCGCGCCAGTAGACTTTGTGCCTGCCATTATGCCACCTGCGGCTCCCGAATCAGCACCGCCCGCCACAGCGCCGCTCTTGATCCAGGCAACCAATGCGGTTGTCAGGCCAGCAGCCGTGTTGGGGGAAATGCCAATCTCAGTCAACAAGCGTCCGAACACCGCTACCTGATCCTGATCGACTGTCCCCGCACGTACCAAACCGTTAATGTCAAAGTGGCCAGACAATTCGTCCAGTTCGCCCCCCACTTCGCCTTCCTCGACAGGAGTCGGGGGAACACGGGTTGCCCAAATCTCGTTGTAGTGATCAATCGTGCCGGCGGTTCGGGCGTCCTCTGCAAGCACATTACGCGCCCAGTCGACGGCACCGCGCGCGAGCAACCGGGCCTGTGCTTGATCGTGTCGCCCGCTGATCGACGCCACCGCTGCCCCATAGTTCCTGATGACAAAAGACGAAATGCCGGCAACCAGCATCAGTGTCAACATGGCCAGAATAATCGCGGCCCCACGCTGTCGCGGCCACATGCTAGTGAAGAACGAACAGTCGACGTATCGTGCCAGCATCAGGCAGTTCCAGTTCAATGTCGATCGCTACTGGCAAGGTAGATCCCGCCGCCGCATTTGCTGGCCAGACAGAGCTTCTCTGTCCATCCGGGCCGATTGCGCTCACGCGCAATGACGTTACGTTCTCAAGCACTATGTCGCGCAACGGCAACGACGATGAGTCGGCCGCCGGCCAGCGAAAGAGGACGATCTGCCCGCCGTCGAGCCAATAGCCGCGCCGACGCACCGACCCGCTGGCGCCGCCTACCGCCAGCACGCCAAATCCTGGTTTGGTCTTGTCCGTCGCCGACTCAATCACGAATGACGGCGGCGTCCCACTAGGTACAACGCCTGGACGAACAATCGCCTGCAATACGTCCACCTCAGCCATTTGCCAGAAGCGGGAGATATTGCGCCACCGCTGGAATCCTTCTGAAAGTTGGGACTGCCGATCGGCCGCCGCGCTCACCGCACGATAAGACATCGCGCCGAGAATGGCGAATATGGTCAATGCCACCAACAACTCGATGAGCGTCAGGCCACGTACGGCCTCCACCTGATCCGTGTGGCGCAATCGAGCGATATGGAGGCGAACGTGGCTCATCGAAGGGGCAGCACTGAATAGCCGGAAAGTTGTGCAAGCGCATGATCATCACCATCGAGGAAAACCCGAACATCCACCCTGCGGAATAGTGGGTTGGGCGTTGCCTTGACCTCCTCCAACCACCTGAAGTTCGTTTCCGCCTGGACAGCAACACCTTCGCGCGTACCAATCGCGGGGAACACCGCCAGCGCTCGCAATTCAGCCAAATGATTCTGGGCCACCCATTCGGCCAATTGCCGATCTCGCAAGTCTGCTGCTGACTGCGTGACCACCACCAGGGCCCTCATTGCCGCCAGCACGCCAATAGACAGAATCGCCAGCGCGATCAGAACCTCCAGCAACGTAAAGCCACGTCTATGTCTGGCCATCGGGCAGGCTCATGGAGCGATAATTTACCGCCCCGGTAGGCGAACTGATGAGCATGGCGCTTCCAGAAGATGTGCCTATGCGCAACGCAAACTGCGGCATGGCCGCCCCGAAAACCATTTTCAGGGGTGACACTCGACCGTCCAACTGAAAATCATCCCAACTCAAGTTCGACTGGAATCGATGTTCGGCCAATATCGGCAAGTCCCCAATTACGACCCAATGCCCACGTGTATCGAAGCGACTGAATCGATATCCTTGAGGCAGGAACTCCACGAGTACCGGCACCCCCTGTATCTCCGCATGTTCGGCCGCTGATTCCAAGGCCAAGCGCAAGCGCTCAACCTCCCCTGCCGCCTCACGATGATCGTCCAGCCCGATAGTGATGAATGTCGCAGTAATCGAGACGATTACCAATACGACCAACACCTCCAACAGGGTGAACCCGGATTCAAAACGCATGCTCTTCTCATAGAGCCCAGGATCCGATGTCGGCGTCGACTCCTTCTCCGCCAGTCTTGCCATCGGCGCCAAAACTGAACACATCGACGTCACCATGGATGCCCGGGTTGAGGTACTGGTAGGGATTATCCCAAGGGTCTCGTGGCAATCGCTCCAAGTACGCTTTCCAATTTGGCGGCAAAGGCTCAATTGTCGGCCTCCTCGCTAACGCGTCAAGGCCCTGATCGGCGGTTGGGTAACGACGATTGTCGAGCTTGTACAACTTCAGCGCCTGCGAGATGGTCGCGATGTCCTGCCGGGCAGCCACGGCACGAGCCTCATCGGGACGCCCCATGATCTTCGGCACAATGAGGGCCGCGAGAACTCCGAGAATTACGATGACGATCATGACCTCGATCAGGGTAAAACCGTTTCGATATACAGAAACATTTTGCTTCATGGCAGTCCTTCGTTAGCGAATCAATTGATTGATTTCGATGATCGGCTGCATCACCGCCAACACGATCAGCAAGACGACCCCCCCCATGCTCAGGAGCAATACCGGCTCCATGAGCGTCGTAAGGACGACCGTCCGATTTTCCACGTCAGCCTCCTGCAACTTGGCCGCACGGTCCAGTAATGCCGACAGTTGTCCCGTCGCCTCACCGCTTGCAATCATATGGATCAGCAATGGCGGGAATTGTCCGGCTTGGGCCAGAGCGCGCGCCAGCCCCATGCCCTCGCGAACCCGGCCCACGGCGTGGGCAATAGCATCACGCATTGGCAGCAAAATCATCACCTCCCGGCCCGCTTCAAGCGCTGCAAGAAGCGGTACGCCGCTGCCAACGAGAATCGAAAGCGTGCTGGCAAACCGAGCGGAATCCAAAGTACGCAGGTAACGGCCGACAAAAGGCGCACCCATGAGACGAGAGTGCCAGCGGCGTCGCAAGTCTTCATCGCGGAATGCATATCGCGCAATAACGCCGCCGCCGACCGCAATCACGGCCATCAACCATCCCCACTCGCGCAAAAGCGAGGACAAAGTGATCATGGCTCGCGTCAGAAAAGGCAGCGACTGTTTCCCTTGCTGAAACACCGATACCACGGACGGTACTACGTAGGTCATCAACCCGATAACCACCAAAAATGCGACAGAGGCAACTATCACGGGATAGAGCAGTGCCTGCAAGGTCTTCTGCCTCAGCACCTGACGCCGCTCCAAGTGGTCGGCCAGCTGAACCATTATCGGTGACAACTCGCCTGATTTCTCTCCCGCCGCAACCGACGCCCGATAGATCACGGGAATTTGCTCTGCAAACTGATCCAAGGCCGTGCGAAGGGAGTGGCCAGCCAGAATTTCCGCGCGAACCCCGGCCAGAATATCCCGGACAACGATGTTTTCCGCTTGCTCAATGAGCGCGGAAAGTGACTGCTCCATGGTCAGCCCGGATGCCAGCAACGTAGCCCACTGGCGGGTTACCAGACACAAGTCGGAGTCCCTAAGACGCGGCCGGAATAGACGTCGCCGTGGACTACTGCGCAAACGAGCCAGATCTGTTACCTCGGTAGGAAACAGGCCTCGTTCTCGCAACACTTGGCGCGCAACACGAGCGGATTCGGAATCAACGATTCCTGCCACTCGCTGGCCCGACGCATCAAAAGCTAGATACTTGAATGCTGCCATGCTGGCGTCGGCCTAGTCCCGCGTTACTCGCAATAGTTCATCCAGCGACGTCATACCGTCGACCAACAGACGTATCCCATCGTCACGCATGACACGCATCGCCCTTGCGCCCGTGGTTCGCCCGTGGGTACGCAACGCAGCTTCCGAAGCACCATCGTGGATGAGCTTGACCAGTACATCGTCCGTCACCAGAAGTTCGTAGATACCCGTCCGACCGGAATACCCAGTGTTCTTGCAAGTCGGGCAACCGACCGCCGACCAAAGGGTTTCCGGGCAGGAAGTGCCAATGACACGCCGCGCGTCGTTCGTAGTAGCCGCCTCTCGTCGGCAAACCGGACATAAAACTCGAACGAGACGCTGGGCGAGAACGCCGCGCAGGCACGATGCAAGTAGAAAACTCTCAACGCCAAGGTCGATCAAGCGCGTTATGGCAGATGGCGCATCATTTGTGTGAAGTGTGGCGAGAACCAAGTGTCCGGTCAGGCTAGCTTGAACAGCAATTTGTGCGGTTTCCAGGTCCCGAATCTCTCCGATCATGATGACGTCCGGGTCCTGGCGGAGTACAGAACGCAGCGCCCGGGCAAACCCCATTTCAATACGTGAATTAACCTGAATCTGACCAACCCCGGCCAAGTCGTATTCCACCGGGTCCTCGACAGTAATGATATTCCGGTGTTCCTTGTCCACGGTCTGAAGTGCTGCATACAATGTGGTTGTCTTGCCAGACCCGGTTGGCCCTGTCACCAGAACAATTCCGTGGGGATTCGCCAGCAACTCAGCGAAGCGGGCTCGCGTGTCGACGGACATGCCCAAAGCCTCCAAACGCTGACGCGAGGCATCCTTTTCCAGAATGCGCAGCACCAGCCTTTCGCCATGTGTTGTCGGGACGGTCGATACGCGAACATCAACCGCGCGCCCGCCAAGACGGAGTGCAATGCGGCCATCTTGCGGTAATCGCTTCTCGGCGATATCGAGGCTCGCCATGATTTTGATGCGCGAAACCATTGCAGCATGCATCCCGCGATGGGGACGTGCAACATCAGTCAGCATTCCATCTCGCCGAAAGCGGACAACCGAGTGCTGTTCATATGGCTCAATGTGTACGTCGGAAGCTTGCTCATTTACCGCCTGTGTAAACAGCGCATTGATCAACCGAATGATCGGCGCATCATCCTGCCGCTCGAGTAAATCCTCGACGGGTGGCAACTCATGCATGAGTTGCATCAGATCGACATCTTGATCAAGGTCCTGAACGATGTCCGCAGCTTCGCTCTCACCTCGGGCATAGGCTTCAGCCAAGCGCGCTTCGAATGTAGCTGGTGACACGGTACCGAGAATACGCAGTGGCATTCCGGTCTGCCGCCTAACCTCCCCGACCGAGGTGGCATCGACCCCGTCCCGCAGCAGCACCTGCGCCGTATCATCGTCCTGTGAAACCAACAGAACGCCGTGAGCCTTTGCAAACGAATAGGACAGCTGCGTCGCGCTCATCTTGCGGCCCTGTTACTGGACGGGCGTACCGACATCGGCCTCTGGCTGCCTCGGCGGCAACTCCGGAGCGGGGACTTCGTTGCGCATCAAACGACCTGGCCGATCCACGCCACGTTGCTGGCCAATCACGTAGTCATAACGATCAGCTACCAAGTCCCGGTAGCTTTCGCCGTCGCGGAGTATTTTGGGTCGAAGAAATACAAACAGGTTGGTCTTCGATCTCTGGCGCGAGTCGTACTTGAACAAATTTCCAAGCACGGGGATATCACCGAGCAGCGGTATCTTTTCGACACCGGACGTATAGCTATCCTGAACCAGGCCGCCAAGCGCGATAATGGCGCCGTCATCAACCACGGCCGTTGTTTCAATCGAGCGCTTGTTGGTCACTGGGCCCGTGGAATTGGTCAGACTGGTCGCCACGACGCTCGACGACTCCTGAACGATCTGCATCACCACCGCTCCTCCCTCGGATATCTGAGGGCGAATCCGCATGGTCAGGCCCACATCGCGTCGTTCAATTGTCTGGAATGGGTTGACGGACGTCGTACCGCTACCCGTGTTGGTATATTGCCCCGTCACAAATGGCAAATTCTGCCCCACGACGATCTTGGCTTCCTCATTGTCGAGCATGATGAGGTTCGGGGTCGACAGGATGTTGGTATTCGTCTGCGATTCAAGAAATCTGGCAAGTACCGACAGATTGAGAATCGGTGTATCGCTCCCGGGCAACGTAATGGAGCCCTTGCCGACTATCAGGTTGAGTCCCTTGGCCGCACTCGTGGGATCCAAAGCCAGGCCAAGGATGTTGGTACCTCCGGAGCCAAAATTGGTTCCGCCAAACACCGACGCATTACCGTTGCTCCCTGAATTCATACTCTGCCATTGGATACCAAACTCTGCTGCACGATCAGTCGTGATTTCCGCAACCAAGGCTTCGACAAATACCTGCGCGCGCCGACGGTCCAGCATGTCAACTACCTGGCGGATATTGTTATAAATTGCTTCAGGTGCGGTAATGATCAGGGCATTAGTGCTTCGGTCCGCATGAACAATCCCGCCGCCCCCAGTGCCGGACGCCGACTGCGCGGATTGCGACTGAAAGCTGGAATTCGCTGCCGTTGACGTAGATCCGGTACTAGTGGACGACAAGCCAGTAGGCGATGAGGTACCGCTGGTCGATGTCGTCGTGCGTCCGGCACTACCCGATGACGACTCTCCGGAAAGCACATCCCGCAACGTTTGGGCCACCTTGGTAGCGTCGGCATTCTTCAAATATATGACATGGATGTTGCCCGCCGCTCCCGGCTGATCGAGTACGGATACAAGCTGCCGAGCGGCGCTGATACGAGCGGGATTATCGGAGCGAACGAGCAATACATTTGCCCTGGTATCCGGCACGATAGTAACTCGCTGGCTCTGGTCACCAGCCCCCGCAGCTCCGCCATCGCTCATCAACCGACCGACTGTCGATGCCAAGTCCAATGCCGACGCATGCTTCAGGGGAATAACGGCAACATCACCCTGAGGCACATCGATAGCATCAATGATGCGCGCGATGCGCCCGACATTCTCAGCGTAGTCAGTGACAACCAGCGTATTGCTGGCCGCGGACGCCGTTACGGTGTTGTTCGCGGAAACAAGTGGTCGCACCACCTGAAGCAATTGGGTTGCCGACTCGTTCTTTACTGTAAATACTTGTGTGATCAGTTGATCGCCGCGCAAAGCGCTTCTGGCCTTGCTAACCGGTACGGAGTGCTGTTTTGCGTCAGCCTCGGGCACCACCTTCATAATGCCATTTTCATCGACAACGGCAAATCCCTGGAGGCGGAGCGCCGATCGCAGTATGTCCTGCGCGGTAGCGGGAGATACCGGTTTCGTCGTGACGATATTCAATGTCCCCTTGACTCGCGGGTCAACCAGATAATTCCGATTGGTAATCTTGCTGACCGCACGGACAACGCTATCGATTTCGGCATTGGCGAAATTCAACATGACGCCATCACCGTCCGCAGGCTCCGCAGCCACAGCGATGCCGGGAACGACGAGGAGCAATACCAAACTTGCTCCACAGACAATTAGGTTGGCAAATCGCCTCATAGGTCAATCCAGTGAAATACTTTCCGTGTTTCCATCACGCCCAACAACCACCTGATCCGGCAAAATTCTTATCAGCTTCAGTCCAGGCACAATTTCTTCGCCCTCGACCACGACCAGAGCCCCCTTGCCGCCCTCGGCAAGAATCGCAAATCCCGGCTCTCCCGGACTCGAAGTCATCAACCCAAGCAAGCGATACGAGTTATTGCCCTCCGAACCAGTCGCTTGAACCGTCGCTACCCCCATGAGATGCCGGGAAGCAATGGCCTGTGATGCCGCAACCGGATCGACCAGAGACATCGTTGGCAGTTGGACAATGGCCGGAGCAGCTCGATCCCAAAACCATCCGGAAGCAACCCATGCCGCGAGCGCCAACGAACAACCCCAAATCACCACCGTACCAACAATCGGCAACTGTGGATTGTCCAACAGGCCGCTCAGGCGCCCCTTGCCTGACTGAATTGGTAACGCATGATCGCTACCGGGACGCCAAGCCTGGAGCATTCGCCGAACTGCTTGTTTCATAGAATAGTAGTGGTGTGCGGCCCATTCCTT
>JAGVII010000325.1 GCA_020056155.1 Afipia sp. | reverse complement strand
TTGCCATGGTCGACGTGACCGATGGTGCCGATGTTACAGTGCGGTTTGTTACGTTCAAATTTAGCTTTAGCCATGACGTTCTCCGTTCAACTTTGACTTACGTCAAAGAAATCAAGCAAACTTCTTCTGGACTTCTGCCGACACGTTGGCCGGCGCTTCAGCGTAGTGATCGAACTGCATCGTGAAGGTCGCGCGGCCCTGGCTCATCGAGCGCAGGTTGTTCACGTACCCGAACATGTTCATCAGCGGCACCATCGCGTTGATGACGTTGGCGTTGCCGCGCATGTCCTGACCCTGGATCTGGCCACGGCGAGAGTTGAGATCGCCGATCACCGAACCCGTGTAGTCCTCAGGCGTCACCACCTCGACCTTCATGATTGGCTCGAGGAGAACCGACTTGCCCTTCTGCAGCGCTTCACGGAATGCAGCGCGCGATGCGATTTCGAAGGCGAGCGCCGACGAGTCGACATCGTGATACTTGCCGTCCACGAGCGAGACCTTGACGTCAACCACCGGGAAGCCGGCAACGACGCCCGACCCCATCACGCTGTTGAGGCCCTTTTCGACGCCGGGGATGTATTCCTTGGGAACCGCACCACCGACAATCTTCGATTCGAACTCGTAACCAGCACCCGGCTCGTTCGGCTCGACGACGATCGAGACTTCGGCGAACTGACCCGTACCGCCGGTCTGCTTCTTGTGGGTGTACTTGACCTCGGCCTTCTTGGTGATCTTCTCGCGGAACGCCACCTGCGGCGCGCCGATGTTGGCGTCGACCTTGTAGGTGCGGCGGAGAATGTCGACCTTGATGTCGAGATGGAGTTCGCCCATGCCCTTGAGGATGGTCTGGCCGGACTCATGATCGGTCGACACGCGGAACGAAGGATCTTCGTTCGCGAGCTTCGCCAGAGCAACGCCCAGCTTTTCCTGATCGGCCTTCGACTTCGGCTCGATCGCGATTTCGATAACCGGCTCCGGGAATTCCATCTTTTCAAGGATGACCGGATGATCCGGATCGCACAGCGTGTCGCCGGTGCGCGCTTCCTTGAGGCCAGCCAGCGCGACGATGTCGCCGGCGAAGGCTTCCTTGATGTCTTCGCGGTTGTTCGCATGCATCAGCAGCATGCGGCCGATACGTTCCTTCTTGTCACGGGTCGAATTGATGACGCCGGTGCCGCTGACGAGAACGCCAGAGTAGATGCGGCAGAAGGTGATGGTGCCGACGAACGGGTCGTCCATGATCTTGAACGCGAGCAGAGCGAGCGGCTGCTTATCGTCAGCCGTGCGCACGACCTCGTTGCCGTCCTCGTCGGTGCCCTTGATCGCAGGCACGTCGACCGGCGACGGAAGATAGTCGACGACGGCGTCGAGCAGCGGCTGAACGCCCTTGTTCTTGAAGGCCGAACCGCACAGCACCGGATAGAACGCGCCGGTCAGAACCGCCTTGCGGATCAGACGCTTGAGGGTCGCCTCGTCCGGCTCGTTGCCGTCGAGATAAGCGGCCATGGCATCGTCGTCGAGCTCGACGGCGGCTTCCACCATCTTCTCGCGGTATTCCTTGGACTTCTCGACCATGTCGGTCGGAATCTCTTCGTCCTCGTACTTCGCACCGAGGGCTTCGTCCTTCCAGACGACGGCCTTCATGCGAACGAGATCGATCAGACCCTTGAAATTGTTTTCCGAACCGATCGGCAGCTGGATCGCAACCGGCTTCGCGCCGAGCCGATCGATGATGTCCTGCAGACACTTGTAGAAGTCAGCGCCGGTCTTATCCATCTTGTTGGCGAAGACGATGCGCGGAACGCGATACTTGTCGCCCTGGCGCCAGACGGTCTCGGTCTGCGGCTCGACGCCCTGGTTGGAGTCGAGAACGCAAACGGCGCCGTCGAGCACGCGCAGCGAACGCTCGACTTCAATGGTGAAGTCGACGTGGCCGGGGGTGTCGATGATGTTCAGGCGCTTGCCGTTCCAGAACGCGGTGGTCGCAGCCGACGTAATGGTGATGCCGCGCTCCTGCTCCTGCGTCATCCAGTCCATCGTCGCGGCACCTTCGTGCACTTCGCCGATTTTGTGGCTCTTGCCGGTATAATAGAGGATGCGCTCGGTCGTCGTCGTTTTACCGGCGTCGATGTGCGCCATGATACCGAAATTACGGTAATCCTCGATGGCATGTTGGCGGGGCATAGGAACTGTCCTTAATTTCCGTTCGTTTCGCCGTTACCAGCGATAGTGCGAGAAGGCACGGTTGGCTTCCGCCATCTTGTGCACGTCTTCACGCTTCTTGACCGCGTTGCCACGATTGTTCGACGCATCGAGCAACTCCGCGGAGAGCCGTTCGGTCATCGTCTTCTCGTTGCGGCCACGCGCGGCCGTAATGATCCAGCGGATGCCCAGCGCCTGACGGCGCACAGAGCGAACTTCGACCGGCACCTGGTAGGTGGCGCCACCGACGCGGCGCGAACGCACTTCGATGGTCGGCATGACGTTTTCCAGCGCCTGCTCGAACACCGGCAGCGGGCCCTGCTTGGTCTTGTTCTCGATCATCTCGAGCGCACCGTAAACGATGCTTTCGGCGGCAGACTTCTTGCCGTCGTACATGATCGAATTCATGAATTTCGTGATGATGATGTTCCCGAACTTCGGATCCGGGTTCACTTCACGTTTTTCAGCAGAATGGCGGCGCGACATCGATCAGATCCCCGATTACTTCGGACGCTTCGCGCCGTACTTCGAACGGCGCTGCTTGCGGTTCTTGACGCCCTGCGTATCGAGGACGCCGCGGAGAATGTGGTAGCGCACGCCGGGCAAATCCTTGACGCGGCCGCCGCGGATCATGACCACCGAGTGCTCCTGAAGGTTATGGCCTTCACCCGGAATGTAGCCGATGACCTCGAAGCCGTTGGTCAGACGCACCTTGGCGACCTTACGAAGCGCGGAGTTCGGCTTCTTCGGAGTCGTCGTATAGACGCGCGTGCAAACGCCGCGCTTCTGCGGCGACTGCTGCAGCGCTGGCACCTTCTTGCGCGACTTCTGCGCTTCGCGTGGTTTCGCGATCAGCTGGTTGATCGTCGGCATCGTTCACCCTTGTTCGCGCGAGACCTTCAAGTGAACCTTGAAGTTCGCAAATTCATTCGGGGCAACCGCCCCACTCGCCTCACGTCGGCCCCGCCGAATTCCGCACCGCGCGCAAATCAAGCAACCGCGCGCAAAACGAAATCGCGCCACCCATTCATCGCTGAATGGAAAGCGCTTGAACGCCACAGAGGACCACAATCGAAACCGTGGTCATGCATCCGAGACTGAACTCAAAAGGCGCGCGCGATAGCGCGGTGGCCCGAGAGGTCAAGCTTGTCCTGGCATTGCCTGGCTAGTGCCGACAGCGTTTGAGCGACATTCGTCGAGGTTGGTGCCGATCCATTCCCGGACGAAGTCGCGGGGCTGAAAAGGTGATCCGTTCCGACGCAGGGAAGCTCACCGCCTGTCGTGAAGTGGCCGGGTTTTATAAGCCATGCACACTCAAGTCAAGGCTAAACGACATTGCAAAAGCGCAAGTGGCAGAGCCACTTCTTGCGTGCCGCGCAGGACCGACCGCGTGTCGATTATCATCTCCCGCGCGAATCTTCGCAGCGCGAAATCCGGCCGATTCTCAGCCGGCCACCCCTCCCCGTGACCGCCGCCCGAGGCCGGCGCGCAGAGTGCAGGCACGTGTTTCAGATGCCCGGAATCGCAGCGATCGCGTGATCGAAGCAAATAATATCTATTAACATCAATATCTTATACGACTTTTACAATCCAGCGGATTCACGGAATCGGAGCAAGCTTCCGTTTTGCCGGGATCAGGGAGGTCGCCCGCAACCAGTCCCGCAGTTCGCGGAGCCGCTCATAGCCGTACTGCCGGGCTGCCTCCATGCCGAATACCAGCGAACGGGTGTCGCCGACATCGACCACCATATCGACCATGGCTTTCCGGCCGGTCCAGATCTGGGCCATGAAGCTCCCCTCCGCCGAGCACGAATCGATGGCCTGTACATCGGTCGTGGCAAAGAGCTGCTCGGTCATTTTATCGACCAGCAGCACGCCAGGCGAATACCTGGCGAATTCAGAGTCGAACGCGATCTTCCACGTAAAGGCGGCGGTCCCGCAATACATCAGCACCTGGGCCGCGATGGCACGTCCATCGAGACGCAGCAGGGCCACCGAGGCGCTGCCCTCCGCCGCGAGGTCGCCGATCAGCCGTCGGGTGAACTCAGTGTCCCGCACACTGCAGAGGATGGCAGTGCCCTTGTCGCCCTTCCAGCTTTGCTTCTCGAGATCGAGAAACTGCTCGTATGCGGCCCTTGTCGCGTCCGCGGTACGCTCGTTGACCATCTCCAGCCTGCCGAGAGCGGACAGCCTGTTCCAGTCCTGCCGCAGTTTCTTGCGGGTCGAGCCTGACGTCTTGACGCCCTTCTCGCGCGACACCGACGGGCGCAAACTCCGGGTGAGTGTCAGATGCGCATGCTGCTCGTCCGCGATCGTCTTTTGAATGGCCGCAAAGGCCTGCGAGTCGGCGTCCATTTCCTTCAGGCTGACCACATTGGGCAGCGCCGGGTTTTTGCGGATTGCCGCGAAGAAGGCAGGCATGACCTCGGCGGCAAAGGCGGGGTCGATCACCGGCGTCGATAAAAATGCGTAGTTGAACGGTCGGGCTTCGAGCAGCGCCGGCCAGAGCATCATCA
>JAGVII010000651.1 GCA_020056155.1 Afipia sp. | reverse complement strand
GGGCGAACTGGTGCTGCCGCTGCACTGGCGGGTGCTGGGCTGGGCCGCGACCGCGGTCATGGCGCTGGCGACCCTGGCCTTTCTCTGGACCAGCCTGCGTTCCTGACACGAGACGGCAAAAAGTCCAACCGCAGTGCAAGCCTGGTCAGCACGATGGCTTTGGGCCCCTGCTCAATATGTGATCTTCCTCGTCAGTAGCGATGTTTCCGCACGTGGACTTCTTGCGGTTGTGGCACTCACGGAGACCAGTTTAATTTCGACAACCGTGGAGGTGAGAGCCGCAGAAAGCGTCGCCGCGGCAGAAGCGCGTCAGCGCTGTCCTGCCGCTCGCCGCGCACGGCCTACACGCAAGTTTTTTTTTCGCACACACGAATGGCGAATTCGCCTTCGACGCGGACCAAGGCTCTTGCCGACCGTTGATGCATGACAGATCAACTCCTCTCCCCCGCCGAAACGGAGCCCTCGTCCAACAGCTCTCGCATAGAGGAAATGCGCGCGTTCATCTCGTCCAAGGGTTTTCCGTGCGTGGGCGCGAAATCCGCGCTCAACAAGAAGCGCATACGGTTCATTCAGCTGCAGACGTTGGGAGACCCGTCTCAGACACCAGCGCTTTTCGACGCCCTTGTCGCCTACTCAACCGCCTTTCCTGATCCGGGCCTCGTGCCGGTGAGCTTCGTTGCCCTCTTCGACGGATTTCCCACTTCCGAGATCGAGTTCGAAACAGCCCTGTGGACCCAACTTCAATCGCTGCATGACCTTGATCGAGCACGCGGCTATAGGTGGAACGGTGAAGTTAGCCACGATCCAGAGCGCTGCGATTTCTCATTTAGCGTGGGAGGCCGCGCCTTCTTCGTCGTGGGTATGCACCCGCAGGCTTCGCGCCAGGCGCGCCAATCGCCCGTGCCTTGCTTGGTCTTCAACTTCCACGATCAGTTTGAAGCAATGAAATCGTCCGGAAAGTACCAGTCGATGCAGGAGGCCATCCGGCAGCGCGACATTGCGCTGCAGGGATCGATCAATCCTGTGCTCGCCCGCTTTGGTGAAGCCTCTGAAGCGCGCCAGTACTCGGGCCGGGCCGTGGAATCGAATTGGAAGTGCCCATTTCATCATCACTCTTGAAAGGACTCGAATGACCGAGGAGAAATCGCTGACCCACACAGCTGGCTGCTGCCGTATCCCGCCGCAATCGGGCGTCGCCTTCACCTTGCGAGGCGGCCAGATCCTGCGCATCAACGATCCATTCGGCGAACAGGTTGCCGACCTGTACGCTTTCGCACGAGACGACCACAGTTGCAGCCTGTCCTCCGGACGGTCCATCGACTATGCTTCAAAGATCTACCTGACCAAGGGCGATCTACTCTACGCAAACAACAGCCGTCCAATGTTTCGGATTGTCGATGACACGGTCGGTCGACACGACTTCCTGTTAACGCCGTGCAGCCAGGAAATGTTCGAAATTCTGTATCAGCACCACGGGCATCATCCCAGCTGCTTTGAGAATCTGTACCGAGCTTTTGAACCCTACGGAATTCGTCCAGACCAGATTGGAACGACGTTCAATGTTTTCATGAATGTCGGCGTCACCGCGACCGGTGAGGTTCAGGTCAAGCCGCCCATATCTCGCGCCGGCGACTTCATTGAACTATGCGCCGAGATGGACCTCATCTGCGGATTGACAGCGTGTTCGGCTGAGAATTCGAACAATGGCTCTTTCAAACCCATTGACTACGAGATACGCTAAGAGGTTCGCGGGGTACAGCAGTCAAGAGAGGCATCGAGGCGCGCACAACATCGTCCGGCTTTGGAGATGTCTCCATCATCCCCGCTGCAAGCAGCGCCATTTCTTTGACGCTGCGGCAGCGGCCTCTCAAGCTGCGCAGGACGGTTGCGTCGTTCTGGATGGTGCTCACCACCTTGCGCAGGGTTGCGAGTCGTTCTTCATCTTTCGGCGCCGACGCGTGGCGCGCCAAAGTCGACAGCAGGTTCCCGAGGTGGTCTCTCAAAAGCAACTGTTTCCGTGTCATCGGATCGACGTAGATTGCTTGCAGGCCGAACTTCGCGGCTTGATACTTGTTGTACTCGTACACGAGGTAATCTTCGTCCCGGGGGATAAACGGTTGTGACTCCAACAGCCACGTTCCGAGAAGTTGCGCGAAGCTGGCGAGTGCGGCGGCTCGCTCGATAGACAACGGGCTATCAAGGACGCGAATCTCGACAGTCCCATACTCAGGCTTCGGTCGGATGTCCCAATGCAAGTCCTTGATTGACTTGATGACCCCGCACGCAAGCCATTTAGACAGGTACTCGGTGAGTTCGTGCCAGGAGTTCGTAAATGGCGCGCGGGGTCCTGTAGGAAATGGGTTGGGGCAGTACGTCCGGGTGGAGTCGAATCCGGTGTCCCTTCCTTCCATGAAGGGACTGGACGCCGAGAGCGCAATAAAATGCGGCACGTATCTGGCGAGCTGGTGCATCAATAGCGGGACACGCTCAACGTCAGCGCATCCAAGATGAATGTGCTGCCCGAATACAGTTGTCTGCTTAAGTACCTCCCCGTACAGCGAAGTCAGGTCGCGATAGCGTGGGCTGTCGAAGATCTGCTGTTCCGACCAGTGCTTGGAAGGATGCAGCCCGCCGCCGGATATGCGGGCGCCGTGTTCGGCGGCTGCGCACGAGACCCTGCTCCGCAGAGATTCGAGGTCAGTAGCTACCTCACAGGCATTCGCACAAACGCCTGTGGAGATCTCGATCATGCCGGCGCTCACCTCAGGAACGATTGCCCCTCGTGCCAAAGGCCTGGGCAGACGTGCGGCCTGAAGGATCTGCGGGCTCCGCTGAGCGAGATCGCCCGTCTCTGCATCGATGAGCTGCAGTTCGAGTTCGACACCGAGGCTCATATCCGCGGACGGTGCAAAGTCGAATGAATGTTGAGCAGAGTTTGACATGGTGGCCTCGGTTTTGCTGATGAACCTCGCAGACGGCGCCTGTTGTGATTGGTGGGAGGTCTTGTCTCTGCGTCACAGATCACACAAGCCTTCAAGTGAACTCCACGTAGGACAAGTCGAATTGCTCATGTGCGGGGACGCGTGCAGAGCGCCGTAGGCAGGCGCGCGATCCAACAGCGCGGTGATTGGCGCTGCGGGTCCGCATCGCTGACGCTCACCCCGATCGTAAGGATCTGTCTTCCTGAATCAGGCATCGGTCGCGACTTGGTCTATCGATAAATGGAGGCGGGATTACAA
Organism: Afipia sp.; assembly: GCA_020056155.1. Classification (GTDB taxonomy): domain Bacteria; phylum Pseudomonadota; class Alphaproteobacteria; order Rhizobiales; family Xanthobacteraceae; genus Afipia. The sequence goes on along the minus strand of JAGVII010000651.1, from coordinate 1,848 downwards.
GACCGCCCGATGTCGGCCGACGCCTCTTACGCTGTCGATCCCTAATCTACTGCGCCTCACTGCACGACGAGAGGATCATGACCACACCAGACTTCTTCGCTCAATTTTTCCGCGACGGCTGGGAGGTGCGTTGCGCAGTGACTCGCGCCGCCCCCGGTGGCAACCTTTCCGGCCGCGCAGAGATTGTTCAAGGCGATCAGGTCAGATTCACAATCAATTCGTCTGGGGTCTATAAGACGCGCCTCGAGCTCGCTGAAGCTCTGAAGAAAGATGCCTTCAGGTGGATCACCGGCCAGGAGCGCGACCGAAGGGCTTGAACAGCTTCGCGCGCACAGTTCCGTTGCACCCTAAACGTATCCCATAACGCCATCGCACTGCAGGTCATTCGCTGTGACACCTGAGTTTGCAACAGAGATCTCTTCGGTTCCTGAGGGGACGGTTTTCCTGCGGTGTACTGGCTGTTCGGCGTACGCCCGAGAGGTCCATAAGATGCCACTGTGCTCTCCCATCGCGCCAAAAATTTTTCCATGATCAACAAAGACAGAAACACCTCGGCCTCCGACACCGAATTCCTCGAATTCGCGCAACGGGTCTTTCAGTTGGCGCGCACCGGCGATGCTCAAATGTTGAAGCGCTTGTTGACAAAGGGGCTGCCGCCTAACATGAGCAATCACAACGGCGATACGCTCTTGATGCTCGCCGCGTATCACGGCCACACGGAAGCTGCGGAGGCATTGCTGGAGGCCGGTGCCGAACCTGATCGATTCAATGACAAGGGCCAGACGCCACTGGCTGGAGCAATATTCAAGGGGTTTCAACCCATCGTTGAGTTGCTGCTGGAACACGGGGCTCAGCACGGCTTTGCGCCGCCCGGCGCAAAGACGCCGGTCATGTTCGCAGCGATGTTCAACCGACTCGAGATTTTGAAAGTGCTTCTAGAGCGTGGCGCGGACATCGATGCTCGGAGCACAGAAGGTTTGTCGGCACTTGACCTCGCTCGAACTATGCGGGCACCCGACTCGGTGGCCTTCTTGGAAGCGCTGAGGCCGGCCTGACGCTGATCCGTCAAGCGACGGACCGATTGGTGATTCCGAGCAACTTGGGAAGAGACTTGGCGGTCATTCGGCCTCGGTGGTTAGCTGGACACTCCGAGTTCCGCACGTGGCACCCAACGCGAATGCAGGAGAAGCGAGCTGTTCTGAGGCACGGGAGGCTTCCATGGATGACGAGCCGAAGAAATCCGGACTCAACAAGTAGCTGATCGACTTGAAGAAAATCAGCCGAGCGAGGTGTTGAGCCGAAGTACTTGGCCGCAGCAAATGCCGGATGCCGGACGCGACGAGAACAATGGACTGTTCCGCCGGACAGGTGCGGGTGGATTCCAGCGAGCGGACGCGCCCTGCTTTCGGCGAATCTCGGTGCACGTTTGACGAACCGGATCCTGGGACGTTCAACTGGGTGCCGATACAGGAAGACGGCTAGCGTCGGCTGGGACAAGAACTCCTCAAGCCCGCACATCTGCAAACGCTGGGTCAAGCCTAGCGATCGCCACTTCTCGCTGCTGGCCTCGCGGAAGATGACCGACACGGCACCAGTATCAGTGTCGAGGAAAGGACGCGTCGCCTGCGGTGCCTTCCGTAGACCTTGCAGGCGCAGCCTTGAATGCCTGGATCGTAAAACCTTTGGGCGAGCCGGCGGTGGACTACCTTGCGGACTGGCCCGGCTTTGATCGCTTACTCGAGCGCGGAGCGTAAGCGCACGGTGAACCCGTCTTGACGACGGCGTGGATCAGGACGCCGTGGTTGGCAACCAGCGATGCGGCAGCAGCTCTGCAATGCGGCTGGCCGG
>JAGVII010000418.1 GCA_020056155.1 Afipia sp. | reverse complement strand
GCCATCCTCTGGCGGCACCGTGCTGATCGAGACACTGAATATTCTCGAAGGCTACAAGCTGCGCGAGATGGGCGCGGGCTCGGTGGATGCGCTTCATGTATCGATTGAAGCAATGAAGCGCGCCTATGCCGATCGCGCGCGTTATCTCGGCGATCCAGCCTTCGTCAACGCGCCGATGCAGCAACTCCTCGCAAAGGAGTATGCCGCGAAGCAGCGCGCCACCATCGACATGACCAAGGCGACGCCCTGGAGCGAGACAATGGCGGTTTCGCCGCGTGAAGGCAGCAACACCACCCATTATTCGGTGGTCGATGCGTCCGGCAACGCGGTCAGCAACACCTACACGCTGAACTTCAGCTACGGCGTCGGCCTCGTCGCGGACGGCACCGGCGTCCTGCTCAACAACGAGATGGACGATTTCACCGCGGCCCCCGGCGCGTCGAACGCCTACGGCCTCGTCGGTTTCGAGGCCAATTTGCCCGGCCCCGGCAAGCGCCCGCTGTCCTCGATGTCGCCCACCATCGTGCTGAAAGACGGCAAGCCCGTTCTGGTGACCGGCTCGCCCGGCGGCAGCCGCATTATTTCGGCGGTGCTTCAGGTTCTCATCAACACGATCGACTTCGACATGAACGTTGCGGCGGCGGTGTCGGCGCCGCGGCTGCATCATCAATGGCGGCCCGACGAGGTTCGCGTCGAGCATGGATTTTCCGAAGCAACCCTCGCCGCTCTGCGCGAACGCGGCCATCGCATCATTGCACCGCTTGGACAGACGTCGGCCAATTCCATCGCGGTCACGCCCTCAGGCCTGCTCGGCGCGGCCGACCCCCGCACCAGGGGAGCAGAAGCCGCCGGATACTAGGGCAATCGAAATGCGTGAACTATCGTCCGACCTGATAAGGCCCGCCCTTTTCCAGCGCGCGCTGATAAGCGGGCCGGGCGTGAATCCGCTGCAGGAAAGCCCAGGCTTTCGGCGAGCTTTCATCGAGGCCGGCGCGGGCCGACGCTGCCTCCAGAGGAAAGCTCATCTGGATGTCGGCGGCGGTAAAGTCATTGCCCGCGAACCATTCGCTCTTGCCGAGTTCGCCTTCCCAGAACGCGATGTGCTGCTTGAGCTGCGGGTTGACCAGCGTCGTGAGGATCTTGCCGAACACCGGCATGAGCAGCGGCCGCAACAGCGCCGGTGCACGCTTCGGCGCCAGCGTGAACAGCAGCTTCTGCACCAGAAGCGGCATCGCCGAGCCTTCGGCGTAGTGCAGCCAGTAGGTGTAGCGCAACCGCTCCGGTGTTTTCGGCGGCGGGATCAGGCGGCCATTGCCGTAAGTGTCGATGATGTACTCGACGATGGCGCCGGATTCCGCGATGGTGCCGCCGTTGTCGGTGATGACAGGCGACTTGCCCAACGGATGGATCGCGCGCAATTCCTTCGGCGCCAGCATCGAGGGCTGCCGCTGGTAGCGCACGATCTCGTAGGGCACGCCGAGTTCTTCCAGCAGCCAGAGCACCCGCTGCGAGCGGGAATTGTTGAGGTGATGGACCGTGAGCATGGCGACCGCTCCTGTGCGAGGTCGATAGACATCTCACTGGTGCCAGCCGCGCCGCCAAAAGTCGAGAGGCGGCAACGGCGGGGTCGGGCGCGACTGTTCCGCCTGCCGAAATCAGTCGAGAGCCTGCTGTTCAATCGACGGCAGGACGACCTTTGATTTGTCGGCGCCCGGCCCCGGATGCACATGGACCTCCTTGGCGGCCAATGGCTCATGGCACACCGAGCAGGTCATCACTGGATCGAAATGGTGGCCGCAGGCCTTGTGCTGATGAAGCACAGGCCGGCCGCGCTCGTCCGCCATGTGCACGTCCCCCCAGTGGACGATCGACATCATGATCGGATGCAGATCGAGGCCCTTCTGGGTGAGAATGTATTCGTAGCGCTTCGGGCGTTCCTGATAGGCGACCCGGCGCAGCACGCCTTGACGCACGAGCTTCTTGAGACGTTCGGCCAGCAGGTGCCGCGTGATGCCGAGGCGCGACTGAAACTCATCGAACCGCCGGATGCGGCGGAAACAATCGCGCAGGATGAGCAGCGTCCAGCGATCGCCGATGACCGATACCGTGCGGGCCACCGAACAGGCTTCCTCGTCGAGAGTCTCCCACTTCATATCGTGTCTCCGCGCCGTCATCTTCCGATGATGAGCCCCGAGTCAATGAGCGTCATCCATTCCGATTTGGTATCCACTATACCTCCGAACCGGCCAATC
>JAGVII010000376.1 GCA_020056155.1 Afipia sp. | reverse complement strand
GCGTCGCTGATTCAGATCGCCAATCACTTCAAGGGCACGCAGGTTCTGTCGCGGCCCGAACCGAAGATCACCGAACGCCAGATTGCAGCGCTCGACCTGCGCGACATCAAGGGCCAGGAAAGCGCCAAGCGCGCGCTCGAAATCGCCGCCGCCGGTGGACACCATTTGCTGATGATCGGAAGTCCGGGTTCGGGCAAGTCCATGCTGGCGGCGCGGCTGCCGTCGATCCTGCCGCCGCTGTCACCCTCCGAACTGCTCGAGATTTCGATGATCGCCTCGGTTGCGGGCGAGATCGAAGGCGGCGCGTTGACTGCGCGGCGTCCGTTCCGCGCACCGCATCACTCCGCCAGCATGGCCGCGCTGACCGGCGGCGGCATGCGCGCGAAACCCGGCGAGATTTCGCTGGCGCATCACGGCGTGCTGTTCCTCGATGAGCTGCCCGAATTCGACGCGCGCGTGCTGGATTCGCTGCGCCAGCCGCTGGAAAACGGCGAGGTCGCGGTGTCGCGCGCCAACCATCGCGTGACCTACCCGGCCCGCTTCATGCTGGTGGCGGCGATGAATTCGTGCCGCTGCGGGCACGCCTACGAGCCCGGCTATTCCTGCAAGCGCGGACGCATCGACCGCTGCACGGCGGATTATCAAGGACGCATCTCGGGTCCGCTGATGGACCGCATCGATCTGCGGATCGAGGTGCCGGCCGTCACGGCCTCCGATCTGATCCTTCCCGCACCTGCGGAAGGCTCGGCTGAAGTCGCCGCACGCGTCGCCGCGGCCCGCGCGGTTCAGATGGCGCGCTACACGGCACTGGGCCTGCCGCACGTCCGCACCAATGCCGAAGCGCCCGCCGCGGTGCTGGAAGAGATCGCAAAGCCCGACGCGCAAGGACAAAAACTGTTGCGCGACGCCGCCGAAACCATGCGGCTGTCGGCGCGCGGCTATCACCGCGTGCTACGGGTGGCGCGGACCCTCGCCGACCTCGACGGCGCGGATGCCATCGGACGGCTTCATCTTGCCGAGGCGCTGTCGTACCGCGCGCTGGCGGAGGATCTGCGCCGCGCGGCGTAACGGAAATCGGCGCTGACAACGGTTCCGTAACGATCTCTCTTTACACTTCAAAAACCATAAGCTGCCCCGTCGTGGCGGCTTTGGCGCATGATCCGGACCGCCGCACCGGCCGTCCGCGAGACCATGCGGAGACCGTGTTGAGTGAGTTGCGTCCATGCTGCGTGTAAAGATCCTGGCTTCGGCCGTTCCGCTGTTGCTTGCCGGCGTCGTCGCCGGCGGCGAGTTGATCCCGAGCCCAAGTCCCTGCATCGCGCTGGGCCGGGCCTCGATGCAGATCGCCACCGCGCCATGGCAAAATCCGCTGCACGTCAGCTTCACCGACGATCCGGAAGCCGCGACGGTGCGGGTTCAGGTGGTCGATACCTCGGATCTGGCGGACTTCACCGTGATCGACGACACCCCGACCGCCGAGGCGGACAGCTGCGCCGTCACCCGTGACACGTCGTTCGTCAGCATCGCAGCCCACGCCTCGGCGTCGGAGCCGGTGATCTACCTGTCGCAAAACCCCGGTGCGGACTACCGCATCTTCGTGCAGTCGCGCTCGTTCAGCACCCGCGAGGCCGCGGCGCTCGTGGTCGGCGCGGGAACACGCGTCCGCATGACCGAGCGGCCGATGCGATCCAAACCTGGCGTTAACATCTCGTTAGCCACGTTTTGATCGCCGCCAACGATCCGCAGACCCTTCAAACACTTCGAAACATCCCCCAACACATTCTCGCGCAGACCTTCACCCAGCCGCGGAGCGGCCCACAATGTTGCGAGCCTCGCGCATCAGATCGCGCTTCCGCCGTTTTGTCCGCCGCCATCCCTGGATCAGCGTCACGATCCGCTCGGCGACGATCTTCTCCGCCGCCTTTGGCGGGGCCTACGGGTTCATCACGGGAAGCCTGACTGAAGCTTACGATCCGCACGCCTTTGCCCTCGGCACGAGCTTCCTGTTCGCGCTGGCCTGCCTGGCGCTGGCGACACTCAGCATGCGGATGCGCTGGCTGCGCCGGAAGATGCGCAAGATCGAACTGCACAACGAGTCGCTGGTCGATCGCAACTGGGAGCTGAAGGGCGCCGAAGAACATGCCCGCAGCCTGTTCGAATCCCAAAGCGACCTGATCGTGCTGCGCGACAGCGACGGCATCATCACCTCCGTCAACGACGCGTATTGCGCGCTCGCCCGCAAGCCGCGCGAAGCGCTGATCGGCACGCGTTTCACGCTGCACGTGCTGGAACAGGGTGCGATCGCGATCGAGCCGAACGGCACGCGCGTCCATGACCAGAAGATCGACAGTGCGCTGGGCCCGCGCTGGGTCGCCTGGCGGGAGGGACTGATCCGCAGCGACGCTCATCAACCCGCCGACCTGCAATGCGTCGGCCGCGACGTGACGGACCGCGCCGAGACCGAGCGCGCGCTGGCCGAAGCGCGCGACCTCGCCAACTCCGCCAACCGCGCGAAATCGAAATTCCTCGCCATGGCATCGCATGAAATCCGCACGCCGCTGAACGGCATCATCGGCATGAGCAACCTCCTGCTCGATACCGCGTTGACCGCCGAACAGACCACCTACGCCAGGGCCGTGAAGACTTCCGGCGACGCCCTGATGGCGCTGATCGACGAACTGCTCGATTTCTCCAAGATCGAGGCCGGCAAGATCGACCTCGAACAGCGCCCCTTTGCGCTCGCCGCCATGATCGAGGACATCACCGAGCTGCTCGCGCCCCGCGCGCAGGCGCGCAGGATCGAGATCGCATCCTATGTCGATGAACGCCTGCCGCAGAACGTGGTCGGCGACGCGGCGCGGCTGCGCCAGGTGCTGCTCAATCTCGCCGGCAACGCCATCAAGTTCACGCCGTCCGGCGGCGTCGCGCTGATCGTCGAACCGGGCATCTGGCCGGACGAAGTGTCGTTCCTCGTGCGCGACACCGGCATCGGCATCGCGCCCGAGGCACAGCAGCGAATCTTCCGCGAGTTCGAGCAGGCATCCGAGGGCACCGCGCGCAACTACGGCGGCACCGGTCTCGGCCTCAGCATCAGCGAGCGCATCGTCCGGCGCATGGGCGGACGGATCACACTGGAGAGTGCCGAAGGCAACGGCGCGACTTTCGCGTTTTCCATACCGCTCGCCGGCGCGGATCATGACGGCGGCGCAGCGCCATTCTTCATCGCACCGGATCTGACCGGCAAGTCGATCATGCTGGTGGCGCCGCAGAGCATCGAGGCCTCGCTGATCGCACGGCGTCTGGAGCGCTGGGGCGCGCAGACCTGCACCGTGGCGGATGCATCCATCGCCCATGCGCTGCTGCCCGAGCGATCCTGGTACGCCGTGCTGGTCGATTGCGGCAGCGGCGATGCCCAGTTGCGGGACATCGGCGCGGCGGCGCTGCGCTGCGCCACCCACCGGATCGCGATGTTCACCCCGGCGGAGCGCCGCGTCATGACGCCCGCGATCACCGCTTCGTACACAGCCTATCTGGTCAAGCCGTTGCGTGCCGCATCGCTGGCCGCGCGCCTGACCACCTCCGGCGCGGCGCTGGTGCCGGACCTGCCCGACGATGATGCGGCCCCGATGGCCGTATCCGATATCGCAACATCGGGAGAAACTTCGCGCGCGCTTTCGATCCTGGTCGCGGAAGACAACGAGATCAATGCGCTGCTGATCCGGTCGCTGCTGACGCGGCTTGGTCATCGGCCGGTCATCACCACCGACGGCGAGCAGGCTCTCGAATCGTGGCTCGCGGCCGACAGCGCCGGCACGCCGTACGATGTGGTGCTGATGGACATCCAGATGCCGAAGCTCGACGGCATCACCGCAACCAGGCGCATCCGCGCCCACGAGGCGGGACGTAGTCCGCGGCGAACGACGATTCTCGCGCTGACGGCGAACACACTGGTGAACGATCGCTACGCCTGTTTCGAGGCCGGGATGGACGGCTTCCTCATCAAACCGCTCGATCGCGACAAGCTGACCGAGGCACTCGCTGCGATCCCGGCCTTGCAAACAGTTATCACCCAGGCAGGGCTTCCCGCACGCGCGATGTCATAAATCCGTATCAGGACCATGATTACTGAAGCCTCAGGGCTGCGCTTGGCGAATCAATGCGCGCGGCCGCGAGGAAGCCATGAGCGGCAATAAACCGGCGAATGCGAAGCCGGATGCAAGTTCCAAGTTGTTTGAACGGCAGGCCGTTCGCAGCCCGCTTGACGCGTTTCGCCAAAATCCACTGGTCCAGATGCTCAAGCCGGCGAACGCGAAATCGGCAGCTTCCGCCGCCGCGACATGGCTGATGCCGGGTCTGCGCGGCGAGACCGTTCCGGAATTGCTGCGGCCGGCGTCGGCGCAGCTCGGAAAAATCGGTTCGCTGGAAGTTCGCCTTGCGCAAACCAAGAGCGACGTAAAGCGCGCGCAGAAGCTGCGCTACAAGGTGTTCTACAAGAACGGCTCAGCCATCGCCGACGCGGCGACCATGCTCGCCCAGCGCGACAAGGATTCGTTCGACAAGATCTGCGACCACCTGATGGTGATCGATCATGCTGCCAAGCCGACGATGAGCGGCAAGCAGCCGGTGGTCGGCACCTATCGCCTGCTGCGGCAGGACGTTGCCGAAAAGCATGGCGGTTTCTACACCGGCGACGAGTTCGACATTTCGGGCCTGATGCAGCGTCAGGCCGGCCTGAAGTTTCTCGAGCTCGGACGGTCCTGCGTGCTGCCGCCCTATCGCACCAAGCGCACTGTCGAACTGCTGTGGCACGGCGTCTGGAGCTATGTGCGCCGGCACAATCTCGATGTGATGATCGGCTGCGCCAGCTTCGAGGGCACTAATCCCGATCGCCTGGCCTTGCCGCTGTCGTTCCTGCATCACTTCGCCGCCGCCCCGGAGGGCTGGCGCGCCAGCGCGCATCCCTCGCGCCGGGTGGAGATGAATCGGATTGCGAAAGAGAACATCGATACCAAGGCCGCGTTGCGGATGCTGCCGCCGCTGATCAAGGGCTATCTGCGGGTCGGCGCGTTCGTCGGCGACGGCGCGGTGGTCGATCACCAGTTCGGCACCACCGATGTTCTGATCGTGATGCCAGTGTCGGCGATCTCCGGTCGTTACCTCGATCACTTCGGCGCCGACGCGACGCGCCACGCGGCGTGACACGGAACCAAAGCTGGCGTGCCGTCATTGCGAGGAGCGCAGCGACGAAGCAATCCAGTCCTTGTTTGCGATTCTGGATTGCTTCGCTGCGCTCGCAATGACGTTGAGGGATTGCGGGAGATGTCCTACAGCCGCCGCAACTGAACCGTCTCAATGACATGGTCGCCGCCTTTTTTAAGGATCAGCGTCGCGCGCGGCCTCGTCGGCAGGATATTCTCTTCGAGGTTGACGAGGTTGATGGTGGTCCAGAGTTCGAGCGCCCGTTCGGTCGCTTCCTTGTCGGACAGCTTGGCATAGCGGTTGAAGTATGACCGCGGATCGCGGAAGGCCGTGTTGCGCAGCGTCAGGAAGCGCTCGACATACCACTCGCGCAGGACCGGCTCTTCCGCGTCGATGTAGACCGAGAAGTCGAAGAAATCCGACACGTAGGGGACGGCCTTGCCGTCGCGCGGCAGGCGTCCGGTCTGCAGCACGTTGACGCCCTCGACAATTAGAATGTCCGGGCGGTCGATCTCAACGCCCTCGTTCGGAATGACGTCGTAGGTCAGATGCGAATAGACCGGCGCCCGCACCGGCCGCCGTCCCGCCTTGATGTCGGACAGGAAGCTGAGCAACGCTGGAAGATCGTAGCTTTCGGGAAAACCCTTCTTCTGCATCAGGCCTTCGCGTTCCAGAATCTTGTTCGGAAACAGGAAGCCGTCGGTGGTGACGAGATCGACCTTGGGCCGCGGCGACCAGCGCGCCAGCAGCGCCTGCAGCACGCGCGCCGTGGTGGACTTGCCCACCGCCACCGAACCGGCGACGCCGATGATGTAGGGCATCTTGCGGTCCTCGATGCCGAGGAAGTGCCGCTGCGCCACGAACAGCCGCTGGGCGGCAGCGACATAGAACGACAGCAGACGCGACAACGGCAGGTAGATTTCCTCAACCTCCTTCATGTCGAGGCGATCGTGCATCGAGTGCATCCGCGCGATTTCTTCGGCGGTCAGGGTCATGGGCATGTCGTCGCGCAACGCAGCCCACTGCGCGCGCGAGAAAACACGATAGGGATTGTACTGAACCTGTTCGGCTCTCACATCCATGAGCCATTCCCTCCTGTCCGGACGGCGCGTGTCCCCGCACCTGCCGGAGTTTCAACTAATCGCGCTTACGCGCGGCTTTCTCTTCAAGCCCGGACATTTGCGTCCGCTGCGCCAGCGCGTCTTCGACATCGGTAAAACTGATGCCGCGCGATTTCAGCAGCACCAGCAGATGGAAGATCAGATCGGCGCTTTCGGCGATCAGGTGGCCGCGGTCGTTCTCGATGGCGGCGATCACGGTTTCCACCGCCTCCTCGCCCAGCTTCTTGGCGCAGTGATCGGGGCCCTTGTCCAGCAGCTTGCGGGTATAGGACGCCTCTCCTCCCGACGCCGCGCGGGCGTCGATGGTGGCGGCAAGATCGTGGATCGTAAAACGGCTCATAAAGCGCCTTCTATCACTTCCGTACCCCGGTAGGGAGCGCAAAGAATTGATCTGATTCAGGTATTTGGCATACGGCCGCGCTCATGGATCGAGCCGCATCGGCAGCCCGGCGCGGACCATGTGGTCCTTGGCCTGACAGATGGTGAACTCGCCGAAATGGAAGATCGACGCAGCCAGCACAGCCGTGGCGTGTCCCTCGCGAATGCCCGCCACCAGGTGGTCGAG
>JAGVII010000578.1 GCA_020056155.1 Afipia sp. | reverse complement strand
CCCAGTTACTTCGCCATTTGTTTTTCCCTGCGCTCTTCCAGTTCCTTGCAATCGATGCATAACGTTGCTGTTGGGCGTGCCTCGAGACGCTTGAGGCCGATTTCCACGCCACAGCTGTCGCAGTAGCCATACTCGCCTGCGTCAATGCGGGCGATGGACTCGTCGACCTTCTTGATCAACTTGCGTTCGCGGTCGCGATTACGCAACTCAAGGGCAATATCGGATTCCTGGCTGGCACGGTCATTCGGGTCGGCAAAGACGGTTGCCTCATCCTGCATGGTTTGAACAGTGCGTTCAATATCGCCAGCAAGCTCCCCCTTCAGGGACTCCAGAATGTTCCGAAAGTGCACCAATTGATTGGGGTTCATGTATTCCTCGCCCTTCTTGGCAACGTAGGGCGGAAACTGCTTGTGTAAGAAATCCTCGGCGACCATGCTTGTTCTAGTCCATCAGCGAAAAATGATGCTTTATAAAGGAAACAATCGCTTGCTGCAAGACAATTGTCGGTGCGGAAACAAAGTGGAACTGTCGTCGGTAGCACTCAGTTGACCACATTTTTTCGCACTTGCTATAAATGATTGCTGCAATTCGTTCAGATATCCATTCGACGAGAGGAGTGAACAGTGAACAAAACCGAACTGATTGACCATATTGCCACCACTGCGGATATTTCCAAAGCCTCGGCTGGCCGGGCGCTTGATGCCGCGGTTGGCGCGGTCACTGCCTCGTTGAAGAAGGGGCAGACCGTAACCCTGGTTGGGTTTGGCAGCTTCTATGTGGGTAAGCGTGCCGCCCGGAACGGACGCAATCCCCGTACTGGAGCCACCATCAAGATCGAGGCCGCCAGGATTCCCAGGTTTCGCCCGGGTAAGGGGCTTAAGGACGCCATCAACTGATATACTGCGCGCCCTCGGTTGCCCCGAGGGGATTCTGCTTGGCAGGCGGGTGCTTAGCTCAGTTGGTAGAGCGTCGCCTTTACACGGCGAATGTCGGCGGTTCGAGCCCGTCAGCACCCACCATCCCGTCGCTGGACTAGTGTCTTCCCCAGTCGATACCAACTGTTCTTCGAGTTGAAATCAAATATCGACGCTCGCTGTTCACACGGTGATCGCGTCGTCTGACGATGTCCTTATATCCTCGCTCCCTTCTTCGGTTGGTGTTGCTTGGTAACCTCGTGATGATGCTGCCGCTCGTAGCGGCGATCGTCTATGCGGAAATCACGGTCGAACGCATATCAGAGCAAAGCGAACTGATGGCCGGTGAGGCAAATCGCGCTGGCCAACTCAGTTGGGAACTGCCGGAGGATCTGCGTCACATGGACCGAATTCTTCGGCAATACAGCGTATTGCAGGATGCAAGCCTCTTCGACGACTATGCTTCGGCACGCCAGGAGTGGCGGCGCCGTGCGCAGCGCTTTGTTGAAATTCCACTCATGAACAGCCTGAATGGCAGAATTCAAGAAATGCTCGCGGCTGAGGATGCCTACTATCGGAAGCTTAGCGGCGGCACTGGTTTGAGGGACCTGCAAACCAATGTGGCCGAATTGCTCGATCGGAGCGTTGCATTGGCCGATGAGGCGGGGCGAATTGTGGATGCGGAGAGGACGTCTTTCCGTGATCGTGCGGGTGAGTTGCGCCAGCGATTGATGACCGCAATTGCCGCCGCATTCATGACGGCAATCGTTCTACTGTTGCTAGGCCGCCGACTGATGGCAAGATTGCTTTCCAATGTGGAACTGGCGGTGCAGAGCCTTGGCGAGGGCCAGCTTGAACGAAAGGTGATGCTACAGGGACCCGATGACCTCAAGCGCATTGGCGAACGACTGGAATGGCTGCGATGCCGGCTGCGCGAACTGGAGGAACAGCGAACTCGCGTACTGCGGCATGTGTCTCACGAACTGAAGACGCCGTTGGCGGCATTGCGCGAGGGATCCAGCTTGTTGTCGGACAAGGTGCCCGGCCCCTTGACCGCACAGCAAGCCAAGATCGTAGGTATTATGCATACCAATACCCTGCGTTTACAGACTTTGATAGACGGTCTCTTGAGGTTGCAGCGAGCCGAGCATGTACTGGAGAGGTTCGAGCGTGTCCAGCTTCGCTTCGACGATGTCATTCAGCAGGTGCTGGCGACCTTTCAACTGGCTGTTCGGGACAAGCGTCTGCGGATCATGGGTACACTAGCCCCGCTGACTGTGACGGGCGGCAGGGAGGAGATGACGACTATCGCCAGCAACATCATTGCCAACGCCATCAAGTACTCGCCTGCTGGCGGTACGATCAGCCTGTCCTTGACGCGTGAGGAGGATCAGGTGGTTTTTGACGTGAGCGACGAGGGACCTGGTGTGCCGATTGAAGATCGGGCAAGGATATTCTAGCCGTTTTACCGCGCGCGCGCGACCGAGCACGCGGCTGGAACAGGCTTGGGACTGGCGATCGCAAGCGAATTTGTCCATGCGCATCACGGTTTATTGGCCCTGATCGAATCCGCTTCGGGCGCTCACTTTCAGGTTCGCTTGCCGTTGAGCCGGGAGAAACAATGATCCCCCGATTGACATTACTTTTTTTGCTGCTTGTCACGGGCTTGACCGGATGCGCTTGGCTGCCGGGACGAGATCATGAGGTGTCTCAAGTCGAGGGGCTATTGGCCTACTATCATCGCTTGACCACACAGACTCCGGACGTTCAGCGGCGGGAGTTCCTTGAAGCGGCTGCGGCCTTTGATCGAACGCAGGATGATCAAAATCGTCTGCGCCTTGTAATGACGCTATTGCTGCCGGCCGCCCCTTGGCGCGACGACGCTCGTGCCATGCAGCTTCTTGGCGCCATTGATGCCGCTTCAGCGGATAGGGTGTCACCTCGCCGGGATTTTGTTCAGTTCCTGGAGAAGATGGTTCAGGTTCGGAGAGAGGAACAACGAAAGAGCGATGCACTGCGCGATGAGCGCCGCAAGGCGGATCTTCTTCAGCAGAAACTCGATAGCGCTCGCGAGGAATGCCACAAGGCGGATGTTCTCCAGCAGAAGCTGGACGAACTGCGAGATATTGACCGTGATTTACGAAAGCGTCCGGGGCGACGATCAAGACCATGAAATCACTTGGTAGTGTGTTGGTCGTCGATGACGACCCAGATCTGCTGGACTTAATCGGCATGCGACTCTCCGCGGCCGGGTATTCCGTCACGTTGGCCGGGTCGGGCGAGGAGGCATTGCAGAGCTTTCACGCCGAACGGCCGCGCGCCGTGATTACCGATCTGCGCATGGACGGCATGGATGGTCATGCCTTGTTCGCCCGCCTGCATGCGGAAGCGCCGACAGTGCCAGTCATCATCCTGACAGCGCATGGCACCATCCCGGACGCCGTGGCGGCCACCCAGCGTGGCGTATTTGGT
>JAGVII010000452.1 GCA_020056155.1 Afipia sp. | reverse complement strand
GATGCCGAACGAGCCGCCGACATCTTTGCACACCACACGAACCTGCGCCTCATCGAGACCCAAATGCAGGGCGGCAATATTCTGCACCATGTGCGGCGCCTGCGTGCCCAGATAAACGGTCAGGCGCTCCTCACCGGAATTCCAGTCCGCCAGGACCGCGCGCGGCTCCAGCGTGACACCGGTATGACGGCCGAACACGAACTCGGCTTCCACGACTTCGTCGGAATCCTTGAAGGCCTGATCCACGGCTCCAGCATCGAGATTGCGCTCGAAGGCCAGATTATCTCCGAGATCTGCATGGATCACCGGCGTCTCGGGATCGAGAGCGGTGCGCATATCCGTCACCGGGACGAGTTCTTCGTAGTCCACCAAGACCGCTTCAGCAGCATCTTCGGCGAGCGCACGGCTGGTCGCGATAACCGCAGCGACCGCCTCGCCCTGCCAGCAAGCGCGATCGATCGCGATCGCGTGCTGCGGAGCCGACTTCAGTCCCTTGAGATGTGACAACACGCCGACCCATGGCGTAATGACTTTCGCCAGTTCTTCACCCGTGACGATCGCAATCACGCCGGGCATCGTCTTTGCCGCAGCCGCATCGATGTTTACGATCTTCGCATGAGCATAGGGCGACCGCAGGAATACTGCATGCGCCATGCGCGGCAGCACCATATCGCTAACGTACTGCCCACGCCCCTGCAGGAGCCGCTCGAGGTTCGGACGCGGCACCGTCTTTCCGATGTATGAATTCGGACGGTCCAAAACCGAAAGACCGGCCTGCTTCTCGAAGCCGCTCATCGTGCCTGCTCCGAGCGTGCGCGAGCCGTCGCTTCCACGGCATCGACGATCGCATGATACCCCGTACAGCGGCAGTAATTGCCAGACAGGTGCTCTCGAATTTGTTCGCGGTCCGCCTGCGGCTCATGGATGAGGATATCCTGCGCAGCCATCAACATTCCCGGCGTGCAATATCCGCACTGAAGGGCATTGCGATCGCGGAATGCCGCCTGCAGGTCGGACACCTCTCCGCTGTCTGACAGGCCTTCGATCGTCTGCACAGACGCGCTTTCAGCCTGCACCGCAAGCAGAAGGCAGGCACGGACGATATCGCCATTGACGCGAACCGTGCACGCTCCGCACACGCCATGCTCACAACCGACATGCGTTCCCGTAAGGCCGAGATGATCCCGCAGAAAGTCCGCCAGATTCAACCGTGGCGGCACCTGGGCGGAAATGCGCTCGCCGTTTATGGTCAGGGAAATTGGTGTAAGATCCGTCACGCGGTCGTCCTTGCTTCAAGATCCGAACGCCCGAGCAGTGCCGAGATACACCGCGCCATCAATTGGCGTGCGAGATAACGCCGCATTCCGGCTGAAGCCTGCTGGTCCTCCTGCGGATCAAGCTCCGCATCGAGCGCGACCTGAGCATCAGCCAGCATCGATGCCGTGACTGGCCGCCCCGTCAAATGACCTGACGCCGTTGCAAGCATCGGCTTCTCGCCGACCGCAAAGTAGCCGAGCCGGAGATCCGTCAACACATCGCCGTCCAGAATTCCAGATGCCGCCAATCCGACGATGGCGTAATCACCCTTCCGGCGGGCATACTCATGAAAGAAATGAACTGCGTTCGGTTTGGCGCAGGGAATTTCAACGGCAACAAGCAATTCGTCCGGTGTCAGCAGGGTCTCATAGATGCCGGTGAAAAAGTCCGTAGCCCGAATACGACGCTCGCCATTCTTGTTGCGGACAAGAATGACAGCATCAAGCGCGAGAACACACGCCGGCAACTCCGATGCTGGATCCGCGTGCGCGAGACTGCCGCCAAAGGTGCCCCTGTTGCGAATCGCCGGATGCGCGACATGCGCGATGGCGTCTGTCAGAAGCGGGGCGCGCTTGGCGATCTCAGCAGACTTCAGAACATCGACGTGACGGGTCAGCGCGCCAATCCTGACCACGCCGTTCGCGACGCTGATACCGCGTAACTCATCGATAGCGCCGATATCGACAAGCAGTTCCGGAGCCGACAGCCTCAAATTCAACGCAGGCATAAGACTCTGACCGCCGGAGAGGACCTTGGCCTGATCGCCATGCCGGGCAAGCAACTCCAATGCGTCCACAACGCTCGAAGCACGCGCATAGCTGAAAGCCGAAGCTTTCATTCCGGCAACCTCCCCTCGCCACATTTTATGATGGGCTTCGAGAATGATTAGACGGTGCCCCGGATCAAAGGTCAAGCGTTGTTTATCGAACGATTATTTCGCGCCGACCACCTCGGCTGCACACCGACCACAGGAAATAAAGGCTGTTCGCCTCATCCATACGACGAAGCGAAGTACGGCAAAGCAAAGTGAGGGTTAAGGAATTATGGGCTTGCGAGGCTTCCGCACGAAATTGTCGCGTCGCACAATCCTATCGCCGCCGCCCCGCCCGCGCCGTGCGGCGGCCATGACTTGTTGCCGTCTGCCGGCGCGTTCCTCGAACATCAGCTGCGACCTCTCGGTCTGCATTTGGAGAATGTCAGCGAACAACGCGGCCGCAGGAGACATCGCCTTGCGCGCTGGTTCAATCAAGACGAACTCGGAATACAAAGGCGGATCTTCGAGCGGTCTCACGTCGAAGCGACCGCCGTCGATATCCGAGGCCATCATCACGAATGGCAGAATGGCCACCCAATCGCTCGCTGCGACAAATTGCAGCGTGCCCATCATGGCGTCCAGCTCCAGCCGCTGCGCCACAGCGACGCCGTTGACACTGAAGTAAGTCTCAATGTTGCGACGGCGCGTATTCTGAAGCCCAGGCAGCACCACCTTCAACGGACCAAGCTCAGAAAGCTTGACCGGTTCGAGAGTTTTTTTACTTCGCTTCGCGCTCACCAGCATTTCCCGGTCGCGAGCAAGAAGCCGGTGAGAGATGCCGGTTGCCCCTTCGAAGGCCGGAACAACGGCAAAATCCAACTCGCCTTTCAGGATCATGTCGGTCAGCACCCCCGAATAGGCCTCAGTGACGCTGATTTCTGAACCCGGGGCAGACGCGAGGAATTTTTCCAGCGCGGGGGCGAGCACGGATCTGGTGAACGTCGGCATCAGGCCCACCCGGATCGCACCCCGAACGTGATTGACCGCAACACTTTGTTGAGCGGCCTCCAGCTTCTTCAGAAGCTCGACGCATTCGCGATAATAGAGCTTCCCCGCTAGCGTCGGTTCAACGTCCCGGCCGTTGCGCTCGAGCAGCGCCGCGCCGAGCTCGGATTCGAGCTGCTTGAGGTGCTGCGAAATGCCGGACTGAGTCGCACCTTCCCGTTTTGCAGCTGATGTGAACGAGCCCTCTTCATAAACGGCGACGAACGATCTGATCTGCCGAAGGGAAATCATGCATCAATTTTCCTAATGCCATTGAGTAAGAATAATCATTTTTCTAATGAGCCACAATCGCTACTGTTCGCTTCAATTCACGAGCAGTTAGGGAAACGCGCCATGAATCTCGGCTTTTTCACCATGCCGATCCATCCGCTCGACAAGGACTGGCGCCAGTCGCTGTCCGAGGATCGCGAGGCGTTCCTTCTGGCTGACGAGTTGGGATTCACGGAGGCTTATGTCGGTGAACACGTCACAGATAAGGCCGAGAATATTACCTCTTGCGTCACGTTTCTGGCCTGGATCGCTGCCGCGACGAAGCAGATCAAGCTCGGCACCGGCACCGTGAACATGCCCAACACACATCCCGCAACAGTCGCGGCTACTATCGCGATGCTGGATCACATGCTGGACGGACGGTTTATCTTCGGGATCAGTCCGGGCGGACTCCTGTCGGACGCGGAGTTGTTCGGCAATCTCGATTTCAACCGCAACGAGATGTTCCTCGAAGCGATCAATCAGGTGCTCGGCATCTGGTCTGGCGAACCGCCGTACAATCTTCAGGGCAAGTACTGGACTGTGTCCACGCAGCGAACACAGATCAGGGAAATCGGCCAAGGCTATATCCCCCGACCTCTGCAGCGGCCACATCCGCCGATCGTCGTCACCGCAGTCGCACCATTTTCAAAGGGCGTGACGGAAGCTGCGGTCCGGGGCTGGGATCCGATCTCGGCAAACTTCCTGATGCCGGCGTGGGTGAAGAGCCATTGGCCAAAGTATGTGGAAGGCTGTGAACGGGGCGGCCGCGCCGCAGACCCTGCCAACTGGCGTGTCGCAAAGAGCATCTTTGTTGCTGACGACGCAGCGAAAGCCAAAGCCTATGCGACCGATCCCAATAGCCCGTATGTGAATTACTACAGGTCGCTGTTCACCAAGCTAAAGAAGAACGGCCGAATCGAACTGTTCAAGACCCGCCGTGATCAGCCAGACGACGAAGTGACATTGGAGATGATTTGCGACAAGCTGATTATCTACGGTACGCCGGACAGCGTCGCGGATCAGATCCTTGCATTCCAGAACGAAGTCGGCACATTCGGGACGCTGCTCTACGCGGGCAAGGATTGGAAAGATCGCGAGCTTGGGCGTAAATCCATGATCTTGACGGCGGAGAAAGTGCTGCCTCTGGTGAACGCCGGTTCGCCAAAGCTGGCTAAAGCCGCGGAATAGCAGAAGCAGGCATCCCAATTGACCCTAACCGACCGCGTTCCCTATCAAGCCATCATCGATCGTCCCAAACTGGTGCTTCCAGGCGGCAAAAAGCTCGCCGTCTGGATCATCCTCAATGTCGAGGAATGGCGCATCGAGAATGCGATGCCGCGTACGGTTCTCAGCCCGCCAATGGGACAGCCGCTGCTTCCCGACGTGCCGAACTGGGCCTGGCATGAGTACGGAATGCGCGCGGGCTTCTGGCGTCAGTTCAAGGCGCTTACGGATAGAAATATTCCAACGACGCTCGCCATCAATGGGAACGTCTGCACATCGTATCCACGCGTAGCATCAGCGGCGCGCGAGGCCGGCTTCGAGTTCATGGGGCATGGCTTCCTGCAGGGGCCGATGCACAAGCTCGACAATCAGGGCGACGCGATCAAACGCGCGGTTGATACGATTGCAGAGTTCACGGGCAAGGCGCCCCGCTCGTGGGAGAGTCCCGGCCTCACGGAAACCGATGAGACGCTCGATCTGCTTCGCCTCAACGGGATCGAATATGTCGCAGACTGGGTGATCGACGACCTTCCTCAGGACATCGAAACGCCTCACGGGACAATCACGACGATCCCCTACACCGTCGAGACCAACGACATTGTTGTTCACGCACTGCATCACATGGCGGCAGACCAGTTCCTGCGCCGGAGCATCGATCAGTTCGACCGGCTCTATCTCGAAGGGGCGGACAACGCCCGTGTGATGGCGATCTCGATCCATCCCTACATCACTGGCGTTCCGCACCGGATCAAGTATCTGGAACAACTTCTTGATTACGTCATCGACCACGATGGCGTGGCGCTAATGACGGCGAGCGAGATCGGTGACTGGTATCGCGGTCAGATGGCCAAGGTCTAAATCCCTGTGGAGCGCAGAAAATGATCCGGGCCGCCGTTGTCGGGCTGGGATGGTGGGGACAGACCATCGCCAGCAATCTCGCGACCAGTGACGTCGTCAAGCCGGTGCTGGGCATCGATCCGCTGGAGCCGATGCGTGCGAAGGGTGCCGCGTTGGGGCTTGAAACATCTGCGCGCTTTAAAGATGCACTGGCGCGGTCCGATATCGATGCGGTCATTCTCTGCACCCCGCAAGACCATCACGCGGCCCAGATCGAGGCCGCTGCCCGGTCGGGGCGTCACGTCTTCTGCGAAAAGCCGCTCTGCACCACCGCAGCCGGCGCCGAAAGCGCCATCGCCGCAGTCAAAACTGCAAAAGTGCAACTCGGCATCGGCCATGAGCGACGCTTCGAGCCTGCCGTGATCGAAATGCGAAAGCGGTTAGCCGACGGCGAGTTCGGCAACGCACTCGTGCTTGAAGGTAATTTCAGCCAGGACAAGTTTCTCAAACTGCCGCCAGATAACTGGCGTCTGTCAAACACGGACAATCCCGTCGGCCCCTTGTCGGCAACCGGCATTCATCTGGTGGACCTGTCGATCGCGATGCTCGGAAAGCCCACCCATGTGTGGGCGCGGCTCGCGACTCTCGGAAGCCATTTCGCCAACGGAGATACGCTGTCGATCACCATCGGATTCGAAAGCGGTGCGACGGCGACACTGAACGCGGTCCTTGCGACACCATTCATGGGCCGCCTCGCGCTGCTTGGATCAAAGGGATGGATGGAAATTCGCGACCGGACTCATCCCGAGAATCCGACTGGATGGGACGTTACCCGCGTTCTCCGCGATCAGGCACCGGCGGCGGCCTATTATCAGCCTCATCCGGCGGTGCGTGACAATCTGGAAGCTTTCGGGCGGGCAGCGCTCGGCGGCCTTGCCTATCCCGTGACCTACGATGAGATGCTCATGAACGTCCGGACGTTCGAGGCCATTCAGCGCTCAGCGAAGAGCGGCGGCATTGAGCCGGTTTGATTTCACCGCAGACCGCTTGGCGTCTTGACCGGATATCCGTGCAAACCCCGCAAGGTAACCGTCAATCGCGTTGGCGATCATCTCCTCCTTCTCCTGAAGAGGATCCATCTCGTAGATATAACGGCGGACGCCGTAGTAGAAAATGCCGCCATGGAAAACCCAGGCCATTTCGATTTCCGCCGCGGTAGGCTTCGCCTGTGTCGGCAGACCCGCTTCAAATCTGCATTCCTTGATAATGCGCGTCAGTATCTTGTCGCGTACCACGCCCACGTACCAGCGGTTGATGTCGAGACCTTTAAGACCTGAGAACAAGTAGATCCTCAGCCACTTTCGCGTGAAGATCACGTTGGTGTAGGCCTCATAGAATTGCACAAGCCGCTCACGGATCGGACGCGACCGGTTGGTGAGAAGCTTTTCCCACCCCGTATCGAGCGGCTCCAGGTAAACCTTGCGGTAGACCTCCTTGATGAGCTCTTCCTTGCTTGGGAAGTAGCGATAGAGCAGCGGCTGGGTCACGCCCAGCCGCCGCGCAAGCTCGCGGGTGCCGCCGTTGAATCCCTCCTCGGAAAAGAACTCCGTCGCCTTGCGGACAAATTCCTGACGCCGATCCTCGGGAGACAGGCGCTTCTGCTTGACGCGGGTAACCGATGGAGAAGATTTCTTTGCCATAAAAGCCTGCGGGATCAAGCCCCGGGAACGAAGTGACCAAAGTTGCCGCGTGCAAAGAGCAGCGGCTCGGCACGGTTGTACGCATAAGCCTCCACCGCACCAAGGAAAATTACGTGGTCGCCCCCGTAATAGCGGTCGGCGCCGCGGCACTGGAATGTGGCAACGGCATCAACCAGCACAGGTGCACCACCCAGGCCGGGCTCCCAGGATACCCCGGCAAACTTGTTCTCGGCGCGCGTGGCAAACTGCGTTGCCAGCGCCTGCTGGGATGCCCCGAGCACGTTGACTGCAAAATGGCTCGCATTCTGAAAAATGCTCATGCTCGGCGAATAACTTACCAGGCTCCAGAGCACCAACGGAGGATTCAGGGAAACCGACGCGAACGAATTGCAGGTCAGTCCCGCCTGCTGGCCATCCTGCGTCGCCGCCGTGATGACCGTAACACCGGTAGCGTATGATCCCAACGCATTGCGAAAATCGCGCGGATCAATTGAAGAACTGTCGCTCGACAGTTCATTCCCGAGTTCAGAGGGATTCTGCGAAGAGGCTGCCATGGCATACCCCCTAGAGGGTCAGATTTTCAGATGGCAGATCGAGCGCGACACGGCCGTAATTTGTTCCGGCAGCGTCGAAGCTGAACGCAATATGCGCGTTGATCGCATGCGCGTCCCGGAACTGCCGCTGAAGTGCGCCGGTGGTGTAAAGACCGCGCGCTCCGCTTGCCGAAAATAGCAACGAAACAGCCTCCGTACACAGGTTGACTGCATAGGCGCCGTCCCGCCGGTACTTCGTCTTCTCTGCAAGCAGAGGAACATCTCCGCGCCGGGCGTCAGCCATGGCGTCAATGCAGGTCCGCCGCATGATGAGACGTGCCGCATCGATCTTTGCCGATGCTTCGGCAATCTTGATTTGCGTTGTTTGCAAATCACCGAGCTTAGCGCGGTTGTAGGTCGAGGCACGATGCCGGGCGATATCGATGTAGTCGTCCAGACACGCCTGCGCGTTGCCCAGCGCAGCGCCCGAGAGGACAAACGGAAACAATGCAAATACAGGCAGCGCGTAAAGCGGCCCGTGATTTATGGTGCTTCCCGGCGTCGGGCCGCCGGCCACGTCCCTGACGGCAAGCGTCATATGGTCGGGGACAAACACATCCTTGGCCTCTACATCGTTCGACCCCGTCCCCTTCAGCCCCGTGGAATTCCACGTATCGAGAATCTTGTAGTCATCCTGCTTCAGCAGAAACACGCGATACTCAACACCATCCGCGTCGTCATCAGACGACACTATGCCTGCGAGCATGTTCCAGGTGCTTGAATCGACGCCCGACGAGAATGGCCAGCGGCCAGACAGTTTATATCCCCCCGCCACCCTGGTGGCACGGCCGGCCGGAAACACAAACGACGATGCGATGAGAGCGTCGGGATTTTCCTTCCAGATTAGATCCTGTGCCCGTTCGTCGAACATGCCGAGCATCCAGTGATGGCTCGCCAGGTTTGCGAGATTCCATGCAACAGAAGCATCGGCCAGCGCGACAACATCGGCGAAGTCAACCAGCGCGACGTAATCCAGCTCCGAACCGCCGACCCGCTTGGGCTGAAGAATCCTGAACAGGCCAGCCTCGTGAAGCTCCTTCTCGGTCTCGGGAGGAAGACGCCGCATCTCCTCGGTCTTCGCGGCACGCTCGCGCAGCTTTGGAACAAGCGCATGGGCACGCTGCAACATCTCGGAATACGCGTCGTCCTGACCGCTCGAACGCCGGTCCAGTTTGTGAACGGTGCCTGACATGACTGCCTCCTGACTGTTATCGCGCCGCTGCTTTTCTGGGAGCGTTCGGCTTGATGTGCGGCCGATCGAGGTAGAGCGACGCTTTCAATCCTTCGTCATCCTGGGTTGCGAATTCGGACAGCAGCTTCATTTCCGGAATCCGCGAACGATCCAGTGTGGCCACATCTGGCCAGTCGATTTCGACTAGGTTTCCGGCAGGGTCGCGCAGATACATCTGCACGCAGCCGTCAGGCAACTCGTTGACAGGATTGCGGAAGGCCTTGGAATCCAGCGCGCCAATCGCTTTCGCCTTCTCATACGCTGCGTGAAAATCGTCCACGTCGAGCGCGAAGTGCTGATAAACCGGGATGCTATCTTCAAGTTCGAACAGATGAAGCTGAAGATCTCCGCACCGCAAGTATTTGGTCTTGAAACCAAAATTGTAAGTCGG
>JAGVII010000279.1 GCA_020056155.1 Afipia sp. | reverse complement strand
GTTTGCTGCCAGTATGCACCAAGCGTGCGTTGCGTAAGGTTATAGACATGGATCGGCGCTAGGCCCTTGAACATGGGGCGGTCCGAATCGTACTTGGCGTCGTAGTAGTCGATGCCGGTCAGGATGTTCGAGCGCAGTCCAAAGAAGTCGTTCTTGATGCTAAGGCGTGGCGTGATCGACCATGTTGTCAGCACGGTATCGACGTAGCTCTCGGAAAACGGACTGAAGAAGGACGCCTGCTGATTCTTGTTGCGCACACCGCCATCGACGATCAGTTCTGCGCCGTTCCAGAGCGTTTTGGTGAAACCGGCAGTCGCGTTGGCTCCTTGCTTGTTGCCGAAGTCGAACGGAGTCGTCGCGCCGCGCCTGTCGGTCGCGAGTTGGTTGATGAAAGCATTCACCGTTCGTCCGCCGGGGAGGCCGAGATGCTGATCGTCACCTGACAAATTCAGGAAGGCGCTGAAATCCGGCGTGGTGTAGCGAACTTCACCGACGGCATTGCGCTGATCGGTCTTGTTGTTGACGCGATAGCCGTCCGACTTGAAGGCGTTCGCGAAGGCTGCCGATGACCACGGGCCGTGGTTGGTGGTCAGCGAAACGTTACCCTGGCTGGAGTTGAATGAGCCAGCCCCGCCCTCGACGCGCATTTCGATGGGCTTACCGGCGCCTGCACCGGTCTTGGTGATAATGTTTATGACGCCGCCGATGGCATTGTCGCCGTACAGAACCGCGCCGCTGTTGCCGCGTGTGACTTCGATGCGCTCAATCGAATAGAGTGGGATTGTCGATAAGTCGACGCCTGCAAGATCGACATCGTTGATGCGACGCCCGTTGATCAGGATCAGTGTATTCGCGGTCGCAAACGCGCCGAACCCGCGCAAATCGACGGTCGTACCCGCACCGTTCACGCTCCCGAACAGCGTCTGCAATTGAATACCGGGAATGGTTGCAAGGACATCCTGCACTGTCTGACCGGGTGAACGCGCAATATCCTCGGCGGTAATGGTTGCCGTCGAAGCGCCGACGATGCCGCCATAGAGACGGCTGGCATCGACATTGATCGGCGGCAACGCGCCGCCGGCGTCCTGTGCGAGGGCAGGGCTCACAAGCGCCGTGCCTGCAAGACACGCGGCTGCGAAGGCCAGTCCCAGTCTGGTTGCCGAAAAATTCGATTTCACGAAAAGAGTCACGTTGAAGCCCCGCCGATGCATGTGATCGCGGAGGCGCGGTGAAAACGCGCAGACATGACGGCCGGCGGCAGGGTGCTGCCGCCATACGTTCCGTCCTGACTGAGGAAACAGGCCATCGGCCGAACCTCCGCAACAGTTACGTCACGTCACCGCTGCGGAACGCCGCCCCTTCGCACGCCCCGTGCGACGGAAGGATGACCGGTACAGGCAGGTCTCCTGGCTCGCGGATCGTCACCGTTGCCCGCCTTCCCAAGCAGGCTGAAAAGCCTTCGCTCAGTGGCGTCATGGACAACGGCTCACCGCTGACAGTTGCGGGGGCAGCTTCGGACTGGCCGTGCATGCGTCACTTTGACGAAGCGCGCGGCGACACCGAATTCCCTATTCGCCAGCTTGCGCTGGCACCTGTGCCGTGGTTGCAATCAACCGGCGGGGGATTGCCTTGTCAATGACACAATGTCCAAGAAACCCAATGCGATGCCTCATGTCGTGGACTTCATCGGAATGCGTTGCAAATTGGTGACATATACGAGGAGCGCCGCTGCGGCGCTGGTTGCACTCGGTCTTGCCGGCTGCGCCTGGACCGGCGGCAACGACAGCCTGTCCTATACCGCCGATCGCGGCGTGGAGAACCAGCCGTATCCGGCGAACTACCGTCCCGAACTGCTCGCTCTGCTGCGGACCTATCTGAACGATCCAACCGGCGTGCGCGAGGCCGGGATTTCAGAACCGGCGCAAAAGGAAGTCGGGGGCCGCCGCCGCTATGTCGTGTGCGTGCGCTTCAATGCGCGCGGCACGGGCGGACGATATGCGGGGGCTAAGGAACGCGCCGGAATGTATATCGATGGCAGGCTCGACCGCATCATCGAGGACGCCGGCGAGTTGTGTGCGGGCGCAACCTATGCAGCGTTCCCTGAAATGGAAAAGCTGACGCGCTGACAGCGCGCGGGAGAACTGCATGGCGTGGAAATCGGCCGGTCGATTGGCTCTCTGCCTGCTGCTGTGTCTTGGCGTCGGCATCCTCGGATCTTATGCGACGCGACCGGAAATTCCGGTGTGGTATGCGGCGCTGGCGAAGCCTTGGTGGACTCCGCCGCCGGTGGTTTTTCCGGTCGCGTGGACCATTTTCTATATTCTGATGGCCGTCAGCCTGTGGCGGTTGTGGGATAGGGCGGTGCCATCGCGCGCACGCTCGTCCGCGATCATCTGGTTTCTGATTCAGCTTGGGCTGAATACGGCGTGGTCGCCGGTGTTTTTCGGCTGGCACGGCATCCGCACCGCTCTCGTTATCATCATCGGCTTGTTGATTGCCATTGTGATGACGATAATCGCGGCGTCGCGCGCGGACAGGCCTGCGGCATGGCTGCTCGCGCCATATCTGCTGTGGGTCGCCTACGCGACGACGCTCAATGCTGGCGTCGTCGCGATGAACTGACGTTTTTATGAGAAGTGCTGGACGATGGCGTTGAATCCGTTCCGCCAGCCTTTTACGTATTCAACATCAAGCGGGGTCGGTTCGGCGGCAACGCGAACAATGACCAGTTCGCTGACCGGATCGATGTAGATGTACTGGCCATGGATGCCGAGGCAGCACAGCGTGCGCCGCTTGCGGTCGATCTGATAGAATTTGCTGCGATAGCTTGCACCTGGAAACAGTTCGGCGAAATCGCCGCGCGCCCATGCGTCGGGATCGCCGTTGTCGTTGATGTCGTCGATCCACCAGCCCGGTATGACCTGTTTGCCGTTCGCAACGCCGCGTTGCCGGATCATTTCGCCGAAGCGGGCGAGGTCTCGCGGCGCGGCACAGATGCCCCCGGCTGCACGCATCGCGCCTTCCGCGTCGAGGGTGATGTAGGCATCGCTTTCCGCGCCGAGCGGCGTCCAGAGATATTCGCCGAGCAGATCGGAGAGGGCGCGGCCCGCGGCGCGCTCATAGACCCAGCCGAGCAGATCGGTATTGGTCGAGACGTAGTGGAATGTGTCGCCGTGCTTCTTGCCGTCGGCTTTCTGCGTGGCGAGGTATTCGCGCAGCGCCATGGTGCTCTGGCCGGGTTTGATGATGTCCCATCCCACAGCGCGGCGATAGCGCGCCACATCGCCATCGGGATCGAGATAGTCTTCGGTGAAGGCGATGCCGACAGACATATCGAGCAGGTGGCGAACCGAACAGCCGCCATACACCGATGACGAGACTTCGGGGACGTAGTCGGTGACCGGGCGGTTGGGATTGAGCAATCCCTTGTCGGCGAGAATGCCGCCGAGCGCGCCGCAGATCGACTTGCTGACCGAGAACACGATATGTGGCGTGCGCGCGTCCATGCCATTCGAATACCATTCGGCAGCGATCCGCCCGCGCCGGAGCACGACAAATCCCTTGGTGTTCGTGCTGCGCAGCGCTTCACGCAATGTTGTGGCGCCTTTCGCTCCATCGAAGGCGATGAGACCGATTTCGGTGAGCGAACTTTCCAGCGGCGCAGGCTGCTTCGACGCCGCGATATTCGCCGTCGGCAGGAGGCGGCGGACGTTGTGAAAACTCCAGTCGCTGTGGGGCTGCGTGCGCCAGTTGGCCAGCGTCACAAGATTGTCCCGCGCCGGCGGGAATTCGGTCATGAGATTCTTCGCAGGACTCTTCGCGGTCGATCTGGCTGACATTCGTTTCTCCGGAGCCGATCCAGCGGGACTGGATCGTTTGTTGTTGTTTTTTGGGCGCAGCCGGGGAGGCCGCGCGCCCGCATTGTGCGTGTTAATCGTCGCAAGACAACACTGCGCCGCACAACCGGAGTGAATATCCGGAGAGAATCGGACTCGGAAAGGGCGATCTGGCAAGAGGCCCGGCGCAAAACAATGCGCGAGACTCTTCGCCGGTCCCGCGTTCAAATCCCGGCATGACGCGGATGATTCTCAGACAGCCTTTTGAGGAGCCTTTAGCCGTGAACACGATATTGGTCTTCACTCTGGCCGTTGCTGCTTCGCTCAATGCATGGTGCCTCAGCGCCTACCTCTGAGTGAAGCCGACCTCTGAGTGATTCGCATTGATGCAAAACGGCCGAATCGGAAAACCGATTCGGCCGTGCGTTTGAGCTGGAGCCTATCCGGGCAGGATTACTTGGCTTCCGAATACTTGAAGGCAGGCATCGCCTTCAATTGCTCCTTGGTTCCGCTCATGACGGCATGATCAGGGTACCAGTCGTCCTTCGACGCGGTCGTTGCTGTCGTGGTGGCGGCGCCTGTCGTTGTCGAAGGTCGCGTCGCTGACGATCCGGACGCAGGCATCTTGTCAGCCGATGCCGAGCGGATCGGCTCCTCGACCCACTTCAGCTTGTCGAACGTCACCGCGATATCGTGCTGACCGACGCCGAGGAAGCCGCCGACACCGATGATCACGGCATTGGCCTTGCCGGTGTTGTCGAGCAGGATTTCGCTGATGTCGCCCAGCTTTTCGTTGGATTCGTTATAGACGGCCAAGCCAACAAGCTTGGAAGCTCGCCAGTTGCCTTTCAGGCTGCTCGGCATGCTCGACGTCGTTGTCGTTGCAGCCGGAGCAGGGGAAGGCGATGCTGGAGTTGTGGTCTGTGCGAACGCTGCTCCACCCGCAAGTGAGGTTCCAAGCAAAGCTGCCGCCACATATTTCTTAATCATCGGATTCTCCTTTCAACAAATCGATTGAACCGGAAGAACCCAAACCGCTTGCTTATGTTCCGGGAACTGACGCTGTTCTTTCGCGTCAATTTAGCAGATTGCGCGGCACCTTTGCGGAGATCAACGGAACCTCGCCGTTTTCAATCGCGGCGTGGAGCGTGTTCAGTTGCGCCTCGAGATATTCGTTCGCGGCCAAGAGCGCCATCAAGGCGCCGCGCGTGTCACCGCCGCACTGTGCGATGACATCATCAAGGGCATTTTCATAACGGTCATCATGCGGCTTTGCTAAACTCATGATCGTCCTCGTTCCGGTTTTTGCCTGACTCGCCGATTACCTGTGTGGTTAACGGTGACCGGATGGTGACCGTTCCAAGGCAGGCCGATTTGTCCACGCAATTCACAGGGGGATTTTCGCGCCTCGGCGGGAATATCCGGTTGTGGTGGAACGTTATTTCGCGGTCTGGTCCACCGACCAGACGTCGAAAACCCCGAGGTTGTAGAGGAAGGCCAGGACGGCGATCACGCCCACCGCCGCGATCAGGTATTTGTGGTGCGCGCGAAATCCGCTGTTGCCATCCATCCGAGAATCCTCCGGCCGCCGATGCGCTGCAGCGCTATTGGTGACGCAAATCGGGCGAGAGCGCAAACCGATCGACGTCCGCTGCGAAATCGCTGGCGGATCAGGAAAACCAGGTTGATGCCCAGGTTCCCGGAACCTCCTGCGCGCGTCCACCACGGGTATGGGTGGCGGCGCCGTGAAGAAAGATACCGGCAGGACGGCACATCGAGTGGTGGTGAAGGTGGCAGCCGAAGTCCCGCGGACGATCGCCTCGGCCTGGAAAAGCCGTCGCCTTCGGCGGCGGCTTTTCGTTGGCCAGTATCCCGGCAGTGCTGTTGGCGGTCTTGTCCTTGGGCGGCGGCGCTGATAGCTGTTCCCGGACGCCGGTTTAGCTCAGCGGTAGAGCAGCGGTTTTGTAAACCGAAGGTCGGGAGTTCAATCCTCTCAACCGGCACCACCCGCCAAGCCGCCGCTTTCAATCGACTGACTTAGTCTTCGTTCGTGCGCGGAATCATCCACGTTGAAAACGTTTGCCAGACGCCGTCGCCGAGATGGCGTTGATAAGCGATGAAGTCGCCGTCGTTGCCATGAACGAATTCATAACGGTGATGCCTGAGTTCTCTGGTTTGCGCGGTCATCGAAGTCTCCATTGTAAGCCCTGATCCGGAGCTAAGTGACACATCCGGCCGATCAATAGAATGATGATTATCATATAATCACGTTATCGGGAGGCGGCGCGATTAGGGCCTTTTTGGGCTGGAACGGTTGAAAAGCCCCCGTTGCGCTCCGGCCGTTAACCTTCCGCCTTCGGTAATCTTATTGTAATCGCTCGCATTTTAACGAGCGCGAATACTTACGCGTTAGGCTTACCTGACGATTGGGCGGGGCCTTTAACTCCTGGTACGGGCTGCTGGATTAGGGTGCGGCTTCAACGAAGGCATCACTCCATGCGCGCGATACTGGCTCTGGCCATAGTGATTGGAACGGCGGCTCCGGCGGCGGCCGATACCGGCGCGCTGATCGTGATCCCCGGCCGTGCGGGTGTGCCCGTCATTATCAACGGGCGCGACGTATCCTATTCGGTCATCGAAGGCGAATGGGGCCTTGCGAAGCATTTCAGGAATACGGCCCGGGTCTACGGCGGCTGGGACCGTTATATAGGCCCGGAGGTCGGCCACTATTATCCGAGCGCCGGACGCACGCCGGGCTATGGCCGTCTCGAGATTCAGCCTTCGGCCAACCGCGCGCTGCCACAGCCGGCCGAGAGCTATCATCGCTCGTGGTCCGCGCAATCCGCGCCGCCTGCGCCGCAGCAGCAGTACGATGTTCCCGAATATCCGACGATCATCGAAGCGCCCCGGGATAGCTATCGGCCAAACGGCTTTCGGCCTGATCATCACAGCTACCGGCCGAACGGTTTCAGGCCCGATCTGAAGAAGTAGACCCACAACCAAAACAAAAGTGTTCCAACAGGAGAGCGTTATGCGTCAGATGATTGCAGGATTGATTGCGGGCGTGGCGTTTGCCGCGACGATGGCGACGGC
>JAGVII010000646.1 GCA_020056155.1 Afipia sp. | reverse complement strand
TCATGAGCTGTCGTCCCGATTCCGATGCGGTGAGCCTGAGCTGTTCGCCTATTTGCAGGCGCGCAGCTCGCCATCCGCCGGCAGGTAATCGTTGGTGTAATAGCTCTTCGGATCCTGGCCTTCGGGACACACGACGGGCGTGTTGCCGAGATTGTATTTGTTGACGAAGTCGAGATCGCGCTGGTCGTGCGCGGGGCAGCCGAAAATCGCGCCGGTGCCGTATTCCATCAGCACGAAGTTGGCGACGTAAACCGGAATCTTCCAGTCCGGATCGAACGGATGGATCGCCTTGATGCCGGTGTCGAAGCCCTGCTTCTCGGCAGTATCGATGATTTCCTGCGCCGTGCCGAGGCGCTTCGTCTCGGCGATGAACGCGGCGAGTTTCGGATTCTTCAAAGCCGCGGCCTGCGCCAGCGGATGGTCTGCCGCGATCGCCATGAACTTGGCGCCGAACAGCGTATCGGGCCGCGTCGTGAAAACCTTGAGCTCGCTTTCGCCGTTCGGTGCGCTTGCGGAATCGAGCGCAAAGCGAATCAGCATGCCCTCGGACCGGCCGATCCAGTTGCGCTGCATCAGCCGCACCTTGTCGGGCCAGCGATCGAGCGTATCCAGCGCGTCCAGCAGTTCCTGCGAATACTTCGTGATCTTGAAGACCCACTGGTTCATTTCGCGCTGTTCGACCACGGCACCGGAGCGCCAGCCGCGCCCGTCGATCACCTGCTCGTTGGCGAGCACGGTCATATCGACCGGGTCCCAGTTGATCTTGCGCTTCTCGCGTTCGGCCAGGCCGGCCTTCATGAAATCCAGAAACATCTTTTGCTGATGCTTGTAGTAGCTCGGATCGCAGGTCGCGAATTCGCGCGACCAGTCGAGCGACAGACCCATGGTCTGGAGCTGTTTTTTCATCGCGGCGATGTTGTCGTAGGTCCACGCCTTCGGCGCGACCTTGCGTTCGATCGCGGCGTTCTCCGCGGGCAGGCCAAAGGCGTCCCAGCCCATCGGATGCAGCACGTTGAAACCCTTGGCGCGCATGTAGCGCGCGACCACGTCACCCATGGTGTAGTTGCGGACGTGACCCATATGGATGCGCCCCGACGGATAGGGGAACATCTCGAGCACGTAATATTTCGGCCTGGGGTCGTCGTTGCGCGTCGCGAAGATGGCACGCTCATCCCAGAGCTTCTGCCACCGCGGTTCGGATTCGCGGGCGTTATAGCGTTCGGTCGTCATCGGATCGGTCGTCTGCCAAAGGGATAATGAGGCGGCAGACTAGCCACAAAAGACCGCGACGGGTCAACGCTTTAGGCGCAAATAGGCTCTGTTCGGCCTAGCCGGCCAGCGAAACCTGCTGATCGGCGGGCCGGATCAGGCCGTGTTCGGCCACTGCGTTCCTGCCCCGGCGTTTGGCCGCATACAGCGCGGCGTCCGCGGCCTCGATCAGATCATCCTGCGGCTGGGACTCGCCCGGGGCGATCGTCGCGACGCCGACGCTGATGGTCACGGTCTGGCCGGGGCTGGTGAGGTGCGGAATCGCCAGACCTTCCACTGTCGCGCGAACCTGTTCGCCCACCCGCACGGCATGCCCGGGATCGCTGTTGGGCAGCAGCAGGCAGAATTCCTCGCCGCCGTAACGGGCCGCGAAGCCGCCGCATGAATTGGCGATCGCCGCGAGTACCTCGCCGATCCGCTTGAGGCACGCGTCGCCTTCCGGGTGGCCGTAGGTGTCGTTGAATAATTTGAAGTGATCGACGTCGATCATCAGCACCGAAAGCCGGCCGTCGGACTGCAGCGCTTTCATCCATTCGAATTCGAGCCGGCTCTGGAAGCCGCGGCGGTTGGCCAGACCCGATACCAGGTCATGCGACGCGATGACGGTCAGCCGGTCGTTGGCCGCGGCCATCTCGCGTTCGCGCTCGGACAGTTGCGACGCCATCGCATCGAACGCTTTCGCGAGCGGCACGAATTCCGGCGGCAGCGTGGCATGCGAGGCTCGCGCCGACAGTTCACCGCGGCCCAGCCGGTTGGCCATATCGGTCATCATGCGGACGGGCCGCATGATGAGCCGCTCGCCGGCAAACCATGCGCCGAGCAGTGTGATAAGCCCGACAAATCCGAGCTGGATGTAGGCGTTGACAATCTCGCGATTGATGTCGCCCAGCATGACGGACTGGTTGATGCTGACGATCATGCGGGCGCGTGTGCCGGTGACGCGCGCGAAGGACACGGCCTTTTGCTCGCCGTCAGCGGATTGGAACGAGATCGATCCATACTCACGGTCGAGATTGATTTCGCGCAAGGTGACCGCTTCGAGCAGCGAGGTGTCCTTGAGTTTTTGCCCGATCAGGTTCGCGCTTTCCGGCGGAGAGGCCAGAATCGTTCCCATTCCGTCGATAAGAACCACCGACACGCCGGAGCGGCCGCCGCGGTTGGCCAGAAGCTGCGACATCCATTTCAGATCGATTGCCGCGATCACCACGGACTCTTGTCCGCCATCGACGGCGGAGACGGGATAGGCCGCGATCAGTGTCGGAAGCGTGGTGATGCGGCTCGGAATGTAGTCGCTGAGGACGAACTCATGAAACTCCCGCGCCTTGCGGACATAGTCGCGATCGCTGAGATCGAATCCGACAATGCTCGCCGTTGTCGAGCAATCGATCTTGCCCTCGGGGCCGATGATCGACAGGTTTCTGATCCAGGGCAGATCGACACGAAGACTCGCGCGCATCACCGCGCAGCCGCGGCCCTGATGCGACGCTGCGGCATAAATGTAGGCCGAGGATTTCACGACGGCCTGGACCGTCGAAATGATTTCACGCTGTGCGTCGGCGGTATGTTTCGCCAGTTCCGACAGCTCGTTTGCCGCCTGCGCGACCTGCCGGGAGCGCGTGTCTTCGAGCACCCGCACGCGGTCCAGCATCAGCGGAACGACCAGAATCAACGCCAGAATCACGAGGCGCGCGCGAATCCCGATGAGCGCCTTGAGTTTTGACGTATTGCGGCCGAAGCTGGCGATTGACATCGGTATTCCCTTGCCCCACGCCAACCCTACAAAAAAGGCTTCAAAGACCCTTTCTTGAATTCGCTAAAAATCGAATGATCCCTAATTTTTAACGCAGGTTTGCATCGATGGCTGTGGATAACGTGCCGCCGCTAACGTCTGATTCACCAAGCGGGCTCGCCGCCGTGGAGCGGGAAATTTCGCGCGCGTGCCGCGACGCGCGCCGTGAGCGCGCCTCGGTGACGCTTGTGGCGGTATCGAAGACATTCGGCGGCGACGCCATTGAGCCGGTGATTCATGCGGGCCAGCGCGTGTTCGGTGAAAATCGCGTACAGGAAGCAAAGTCCAAATGGCCTGACCTGATGGCGCGGCATCAAGGCCTCGCGCTTCACCTGATCGGGCCGCTGCAGTCAAACAAGGCAAGGGAGGCCGTGACGCTGTTCGATGCGATTCACTCCGTGGACCGCGCCAGCCTGTGCGATGCGCTGGCGAAGGAAATCGTTAAGCAAGGCCGGCATCCGCAGTTGTTCGTTCAGCTCAACACCGGGGAAGAACCGCAGAAGGCGGGTATCGCGCCGGCCGATGCCGATGCATTTATCGCCAGCTGCCGCGACGTTCACGGCTTGCAGATTTCCGGGCTGATGTGCATTCCGCCGGTTGACGATCCGCCCGCGCCGCACTTTGCGCTCACTGCAAAGATCGCCACACGCAATGGACTCAAGTTGTTGTCGATGGGCATGAGCGCGGATTTCGAAACCGCGATCCAGCTCGGCGCGACGCATATCCGTGTCGGCTCGGCGAT
This sequence comes from Afipia sp., assembly GCA_020056155.1. Classification (GTDB taxonomy): domain Bacteria; phylum Pseudomonadota; class Alphaproteobacteria; order Rhizobiales; family Xanthobacteraceae; genus Afipia. The sequence continues at coordinate 3,563 of JAGVII010000646.1, read as the reverse complement.
TTTTGGAAAGCGGTAGGTTCAGCGCAGGAGGGTCCTCGTCATTGCGAGGAGCACTTGCGACGAAGCAATCCGGTCTTGCTTACTTAAGAGTGGATTGTTTCGCGGAGCCTGTCATCGGGCCGGCGAAGCCGGACCTGTTGGCTCGCGATGACGAAAGACGTGTGAGTCTCACCCGATCACGATCTTCGTTTTCGGTCCGATCCGCGCCAGCAGCCGCAACATCGCGCCTCTGGTCAGTCCGACGCAGCCGGCGGTCGGCGAAAATTTCTCGCGGGCGAGATGCAGGAAGACGGCGCTGCCGCGGCCGGCGATGCGGGGCCGGGTGTTGTGATCGATCTCGATGATGAAATCGTACAGGTGATCGTCCCGCGTCAGCCGGTCCCCGTCGTCGCCCGGCGCGCGCGTCACGGCCTGATTGTAGTGCCGGTCGGCAGGGTCTTCCGACCAGGCGTCGGCCGGCCTGATGGCCCGGATCGGCAAATGCGTTCGCGGCCGGGGGTGCCGGTCGCCCCGCCACCACAGCCGGACCGGCCGGAAGGTGCCCCGCGGGGTGCCGCCGTCGCCTTCGAGCTTGTTGGCCTTGATTCCGCCGCGTCCAAGCGCGACCGGTAGGATATGCGCTCCAGCCACCAGCCAGCCTTGGGTCGGGCGGCCGGCAGCGGCATGGATCGCGATGGCCGGCAGCGGCCGATCACGCAACGGTGTTCGATAAGCCCTTGGAAAGCCTATATTTCCCATAATTGCTTCCGATGACTGCGCACAAACCCAGCTTGCGCTTTCGCCTGCAAATGCTCTATTTCGCCGAGGCTCTTTGAGATATGCCCCTTCGGGATCGCTCTCAACGTCCTCTTTTACAAGCCAAAAATTTAAAGGACTGGATGGTATGGCCAACGCCCGCAAGATCCTGATCGTGGATGACGATACCGATCTGCGCGATGCCCTGGTGGAGCAGCTGTCGCTTCACGAGGAATTCGAGGCATCCGCGGTCGATACCGGTGCGAAGGGTGCACTGGCGGCCAAAAGCAATTCGCCGGATCTCGTGCTGATGGATGTTGGCCTGCCCGATACCGATGGCCGCGAAGTGGTGCGCAGCCTGCGCAAGGGCGGCTTCAAGTCGCCGATCATTATGCTGACCGGACATGACACCGATTCGGACACCATTCTCGGTCTCGAATCCGGCGCGAACGACTACGTGGCAAAGCCGTTCCGCTTCGCCGTGCTGTTGGCCCGGATCCGCGCACAGTTGCGCCAGCATGAAGCCAGCGAAGACGCGGTGTTTTCGGTCGGTCCATACAGCTTCCGTCCCGGCTCCAAAATGCTGACCGGCGCCAACGCCAAGAAAGTCCGGCTCACCGAGAAGGAAACCGCGATTCTGCGCTTCCTGTATCGCGCCGGGCAGTTGCCGGTGTCGCGCGAAACCCTGCTCCAGGAGGTCTGGGGCTACAATTCCGGCGTCACCACCCACACGCTGGAAACGCACATCTATCGCCTGCGACAGAAGGTGGAGAAGGATGCCGCAAACCCCGAAATTCTTGTGACTGAGTCCGGGGGCTATAAGCTGGTGCCATGAGGCGAATCACCCGGCGCTTAAGCGCGGCGCTCTATGGCCATTGAAGACGACATCGCCCTGTTCTCGCGCGTCCCGACATTGAGTTTGTTGGGGGCGGCGGCTTTGCAGGTGCTGGCGATCGGCGCCGAGCAGCGCGACTACGGATTTGGCGAGAAGCTTTTTGTAGAAGGTGAGCCGGCGGACTCCGGGTTCATCGTCCGGAGCGGCGCATTTCGAGTCGCCTCCGATGACGGTCAGGAAGCTGTTGCAGGCGAGAACGTCCTGATCGGCGAACTTGCGCTGGTGGTTCCGATGGCACGGCCTGCGACCGCGGTTGCGCTTGAGCAATCATCGGTGCTGCGCATTTCACGCAGCCTGTTTCAGCGCGTGCTTGAAAGCCATCCGGAAGCGGCGCGGCGGCTGCGCGATGACTTCGCCGCCCGCTCCACTGCCGCCACAAGCGCGATGGCCCGCGTGTCCGCGACGCTGCGATAGACCGTCCATTTCAAACATCGAGAACCGCCGTCACCGGGACATGATCCGACGGGCGTTCCCAGCCGCGGGCGTCGCGCGTGATCCTGAAGTCCTGAACGCTGTCTCCGAGTGCTTTCGAGACCCAGATGTGGTCGAGGCGGCGCCCCTTGTTGGCGGCGACCCAATCGGCGGCGCGATAACTCCACCAGGTGTAGACCTTCTCCGACAGCGGAATCCGCTGCCGCGCAATGTCGATCCAGTCGCCCTGCGACTGCACCGCGAGCAGCTTTTCGCATTCGATCGGCGTGTGCGACACGATCTTCAGAAGTTGTTTGTGCGACCACACGTCATGCTCGTGCGGCGCCACGTTGAGATCGCCGACGAGGATGTGCCTGTCATTGGCCTTCGGATGCAGCGGTTCGCAATCGCGCATCTCATCAAGAAATGACAACTTGTGCTCGAACTTCGGATTGAGTGCGGGATCGGGAATATCGCCGCCGGCAGGCACGTAGAAATTGTGCAGGATGAGAGGCTCGGACATTTGAGCCTTGTGCCCGAAGGCCACCGAAATATGCCGCGAATCGATCTTGCCGCAGAATGTGCGCACATCGCTCGATTCGAACGGAAGCTTCGAGACGATGGCGACGCCGTGGTAACCCTTCTGGCCGTTCAGCGCGACGTGCTCGTACCCGAGTTGTCTGAATCGCTTCAGCGGAAATGCATCGTCGATGCATTTCGTTTCCTGAAGACAAAGCACATCCGGCCGCACGGCCTTGATGAACGTCGCGACCAGATCGATGCGCAGGCGCACCGAGTTGATATTCCAGGTTGTGAGGGTGAGGCGCATGACACGGGGAATGGGAAATTGGGGCAAGACCGTTAGCCGGTTTTGCCCGCCCGCTCCAGCCCGCGGTGCCCGACTATCCTAATTGTTGCTTGGTGTCTGGTAGTTGGTGAAGTCGATGCTGAACATGGATGGATCGAGCTTCTTGGTGGTGTCGAGGTTATAGACCGCAACGGTCGTGTCATAACCTTGCGGGTCGGTGACGGTCCACTGCTTCAGCTGATTGTCCTTGGCGCCGACCATGAGCATCAGGCGGCTGGTGCCGACCAGCGCCTGCTTTTCCTCGATGGTCACGCTGACGAACATGTCGTCGGACGCGATGCCGACGACGTTGGTGTCGCGCAGCAGGTCGATGCGATCGGACAGGAGATAGCGCAATGGCGTCTGCGAGAGCGGGTAGACGTCCTGTGTCGCCAGTTTGCGGTCCAGCACGACAACCGAAGTCCCGTCGGCCACCAGCGCGATCGGCGAGGGATCGTCGTACTCAAAGCGGATCTTGCCGGGCTTCTGGATGTAGAAATCGCCGGTGGTGCGTTTGCCGTCCGGGCCGACCTGGACAAAATTTCCCGAGACGTTCTGAAGCGCCGACAGGTAGGTGCTGACCTTGCTGGCGAGCGCCTTCTGATTGGCATCGAAGTTTGGCGTGCCGCCGCCGAACAGGCTGCGCAAATCAGGAATGATCGGTGTCGGTGGCGC
>JAGVII010000093.1 GCA_020056155.1 Afipia sp. | reverse complement strand
GCGATCTTTTCCAGCAGCGGCACGAAGGTGAGGTCCGTCATCATGATGCGGTCTTGCGCATGATTGACGATCCAGACGATCTGGTCCGGGAACAGCCGCGGGTTCACGGTATGGCAAATGGCGCCGATGCCCATGATGCCGTACCATGCTTCGAGATGACGCCAGGTATTCCATGCGATGGTTGCGACGCGGTCGCCGAGCTTGATCCCGTGCCGGTCAAGCTGCTGGCCGACTTTGAGCGCGCGCGCGCGAATTTCGGCATAGTTGGTGCGATGAATAGGCCCCTCGACCGATCGCGTCACGACTTCCTGCCTGCCGTGAATCGCCGCTGCGTGATCGATAATCCGATGACACAACAAAGGCCAATTTTGCATCAATCCAAGCATTCGGTATTCCCTCCTCAAGACGTTCTTTTTGTTGGTGTGATCGGCGCTCCCCGAAGGGATTGGAATGAACTTTAGCGCGGACCACGCGGCCCGCAAATGGCCTTGTGACTGGCATGCCACGCGCCGACCCGTCACCGTGATGGTTGCGCTGGTCCTTATCTTCGCAGCCTCGATGGAGGCAAGCGCAAAAGTGCCGTTGCCGCGGCCGCGGCCGGCCGAAGCGCCGGCAGCCGAAGGCGCGGGGGCGAGTGCGGCCGACAAGGCAGAGCCCTCGCACCAGTCCGAAGAGGCCAAGCCGCCCGAACTTTCGGCATGCAGGCTGGCGCTGACCGAAAGCATCGCCATTGCGCCCTCGATTCCGGCTATCAAGGGCCCGGGCGGATGCGGCGGCGAGGATCTCGTCCGGCTGGAGGCGATCGTGCTGTCGCCGACCCAGCGGGTGGCGTTGAAGCCTGCCGCGATCCTGCGCTGTACGATGGCGGCCGCGGTCGCTGACTGGGTCCGGACCGACATGGCGCCATTGGCAGCAACGCTGGGCACCACAATCAGCGAGCTCGATAATTTCGATTCATTCGCATGCCGTGGCCGCAATCGGGTCAAGAATGCGAAACTCTCCGAACACGGGCTGGCCAATGCGCTCGACCTGCGCGGTCTGAAGTTCGCCAATGGCAATACGCTGTCGCTGACCGACCGCACTGTGCCGCGCGACATTCGTGAGAAGGTGCTGGCGTCGGTCTGCACCCGATTTACCACCGTGCTTGGGCCGGGTTCGGACTGGTACCACGAGGACCATATTCATCTCGATCTCGCGCAGCGGCGCAACAACTACAAGCTCTGCCAGTGGGGCGTGTACGATCCGCTGCCAGCGGTTGCTCCCCTGATGCCGGCGGAGAGGCCGCAGGAGGCTCCGCCGCGCGATAGCGAGCAGGAGGGTGCCGGGTCCGAGCAACCCTCGGAAGATGCGCCGCAGGCGGTTTCAGGCGGCGCGGGCGACAAGCCTGCGACATCTGCGAAACCGCGTCGTGCGCTGCCGCGACAGACCGGCCGTCAATGAAAAAGCGCCGGACCGGCCGGCGCTTTTGATCAGATCAGGAAGCGAGGCGTTCAGAACGGGCCCGTTCCGCCGCCGGCGCCTTGAAGCGCCATCCTCGAGTTGTAGGGCGAGTCGCCCTGCTTGGGTTCGAGCACAACCACCACGCTGCCTTGTTTTGCGCGGCTATAGAGATCGATCACGTCCTCGTTGGTCATGCGGATGCAGCCCGAGGAGATCGAGGCGCCGATATATTCCGGCTGATTGGTGCCGTGAATGCGGAACAGCGTGTCCTTGTTGCCTTGATAGAGATAGAGCGCGCGCGCGCCGAGCGGATTGTCAGGGCCGCCGGGCACGGACTGCGGCAGGCCTTCGATACGCTTGTGGATGTCGGCGGTCGGGGTCCACTTCGGCCATTCCTGCATGTTGCCGACGCGGGCGATGCCGGAGAACGCGAGCGCTTCCTCGCCGACGGTGATGCCGTAGCGGATCGCCTTGCCACCTTCGAGGACGAAATAAAGGTAATGGTTGTCGGAATCCACGACGATGGAGCCCGGCGTTTCCTTGCGATGATAGTTCACGATCGCGCGCCGGAACGGCGCGGCGACCGGGACCTTTTCATACTTCGCCTTGGCCAGAAGCTCCTTGTCCCGAGGCTTCAGGCTGGCCTCCGGAGACTTCTCGTAAGTGGCCGACGTCGCCTGCATGCAGCCGGCGAGCGAAAGACCTGCGAGGAGAACGATAATTTTTGAGCCGAACGAGGACATTCCGAAGTTCCAATGGGCGCTGGG
>JAGVII010000320.1 GCA_020056155.1 Afipia sp. | reverse complement strand
TCTTGTCGGGATTCTGCACAGGTTCGCCGCGCTTGATCTTGTCGACGTTCTCCATGCCGGACGTCACCTTGCCCCAGACGGTGTACTGGCCGTTGAGGAAGGCGGCATCGTCGAAGCAGATGAAGAACTGGCTGTCACCCGAATCCGGATTCGCCGCACGCGCCATCGACGCCGTGCCGCGCACATGCGGTTCCTTGTTGAATTCGGCCTTCAGCTTCTTGCCCGAGCCCCCGGTGCCGGTGCCCTGCGGACAGCCGGTCTGCGCCATGAAGCCTTCGATCACCCGGTGGAAAACGATGCCGTCGTAAAATCCCTCGCGCACCAGTTCCTTGATGCGTGCGACGTGCCCCGGCGCCAGATCCGGGCGCATCTCGATCGTCACCGGACCCTGCGTGGTATCCAGAATTAATGTGTTTTCGTTGTCTGCCATGACGTTTCCTTTGCAGATTGGGAAACCCGCGATGGCCGGTATGGCCGCGGATCGCCTGAGATGGATTACTTGATGTCGGAAGCGACCTGCACCTTCACCATCTTGTCGGGATTCTGAACCGGCTCGCCGCGCTTGATCTTGTCCACGACGTTCATGCCGGAGACGACCTCACCGATCACTGTGTACTTGTTGTTCAGGAAGCTGCCGTCAGCGAACATGATGAAAAACTGCGAGTTGGCCGAGTTCGGTTCGCTCGAGCGCGCCATCCCGACAATGCCGCGCTTGAACGGCACGCTGGAGAACTCCGCCGGAAGGTTTGGATACTTCGATCCACCCGTGCCGTTGAACCGCTGGCCATCGCCGGTCTGGGCCATGAAGCCCTCGATCACGCGATGAAACGGCACGTTGTTGTAATAGCCGTCGCGTGCGAGCTGCTTGATCCGCTCGGCATGCTTGGGCGCAAGATCGGTACGCAGTTTGACAATGACCCTGCCCTGGGTCGTGTCGATAACGATCGCATTGTCCTTGTCGAGACCGGCGGGAAGCGCCTGGGACAAGGCGGGCGTTGCGAAAGCGAAAGCCGCGAGAACGGCGAGTATGCGGATCATGACAACTCCGGGGTGATAGGAGGCTGGCTAGCCAGCTAGTCTCTTCATCAGGCGCGAGGCGACCGCTTTCGGCACGAAGTGCGAAACGTCCCCCCCCATCCCCGCGATCTGACGCACCAGTGTGGCAGTGATCGGGCGGACGGTAGCCGAGGCAGGGATGAAAATCGTGTGGACCTCAGGCACCAAGGTCTGATTCATGCCGGCGATCTGCATTTCGTAGTCCAGATCGGTGCCGTCACGTAGGCCACGGATCAGGATTGTCGCCCCTGCTCGCTGCGCCGCAGTAACGGTCAGATCCTTGAACGTCACACAGTCGATCTCGCAGTTGGCATTGGCCGCAATGGGCGCGAACACTTCGCGGACCATTTCCAGCCGCTCCTCGGCGGAAAACAGAGGGGCCTTGCCGGGATGGATGCCGATCGCGACGATCAGCCGGTCAACCAGGCTGCAAGCCTGTCGCACCACATCCAAATGGCCATTGGTAACAGGGTCAAACGACCCAGGGTAAAGCGCTATACGGGACATGCCTCCTCCTACCCCGGCCCGGCGACCGCCGCAAGCAGTGCCGGTTCCATCCAAGGGTGACTATTTCCCGAGGTAAATCTTTTAAGGCGCCGTGAACTTTTACCCTCCGCCGCGCGTCATCCCTGCAAGCGGCCGCCAAGGCCGGCATCACAGGGGACGCGAACCATGATCAAGGCACTCTCAGCGGTGACGATTGCGGCTTTCGTTGCAGCCGCCGTGACGATTCTTCCCAGCTTTGCGCCTCCCGTGGAGGCGAAAATGCCCCAAGCGCTTGCGAAGGCAGACCGGCTTCCGATCCCCGCCGTTCGCCCAGCTTGCGCGAGCCAGCATTGGCCCAACATAGAGCCGTCCTGCCTGCGCCGCACAAACTCAACGGCGACCATTCAACCCGTCAGGGTCGTGACCGCGGACCGCAGCTAACCCCTTTAGCCGCCATTACCGTTACCGTTCTCGGTCTCATCGGTGATGTGCTCGACCGAGACGACGTGTTCGTCCTCGGCCGTGTCGAACACGATCACACCTTGAGTCGAGCGTCCGGCCACGCGGATATCCTCGACCGGGCAACGGATCAACTGGCCGTTGTCGGTCACCAGCATGATCTGGTCGCTATCCTCAACCGGGAACGACGCCACCAGTTTCCCGTTGCGGTTGTTCACGGACATCGCGACGATGCCCTTTCCGCCGCGACCGGTGGTGCGATACTCGAACGATGAGCTGCGCTTGCCATAGCCGTTCTCGCTGATGGTCAAGACAAACTGCTCGGCGGCCGACATTTCGACATAGCGTTGCTCGCCGAGTTCGATCGCGCCCGTCGCCTCTTCCTGATCCGTGCCGGCCTCTTCCTCGGCTCCGCCGCGACGCACCGCATTGGCGCGGCGCAAATAGGCAGCGCGCTCATCGGCGTTGACGTCCATGTGGCGCAAAATTGTCAGAGAGATCAGCTTGTCGCCGTCGCCCAGCGAAATGCCGCGCACGCCCATCGAGGTGCGCCCCTGGAAGACGCGCACGTCGGTGACCGGGAAGCGTATGCACTGTCCACCCGCGGCGGTCAGCAGCACGTCGTCGTTCTCGGTGGCAATCTGCACGTCGACAATGGCCTCGCCCTCGTCGAGCTTCATGGCAATAATGCCGGATCGGCGCACATCGACGAAATCGGAGAGCTTGTTGCGCCGAACATTGCCGCCGGTTGTCGCGAACATAACGTCAAGATTTGCCCACGACGACTCATCCTCGGGCAACGGCATGATCGTGGTAATCCGCTCACCCTGCTCCAGCGGCAGAATGTTGATGAGCGCCTTGCCGCGTGAATTCGGAGCGGCCATCGGCAGGCGCCAGACCTTCTCCTTGTATACTTGACCGCGGGACGAGAAGAACAGCACCGGCGTATGCGTCGAGGCGATGAACAGGCGGCTGACGAAATCCTCGTCGCGCGTCTGCATCCCCGAACGGCCCTTGCCGCCACGCTTCTGGGCGCGATAGGTCGAAAGCGGCACGCGCTTGACGTAACCCGCATGCGAAACGGTGACGACCATATCCTCGCGCTGAATCAGGTCTTCGTCTTCGACCTCGCCTTCCTGATCGATGATCATCGTCCGGCGCGGCGTTGCGAATTCAGACTTCACGGCGCCGAGTTCGTCCTTGATGATTCCCTGAATCCGGGCGCGGGAACGCAGAATGTCGAGATAATCAGCAATTTCGAGTGCAAGTTTATCGAGTTCCTCGGAAATTTCCTCGCGGCCGAGGGCTGTCAGGCGCTGGAGGCGCAGGTCGAGAATCGCTTTCGCCTGCTCCAGCGACAGACGCGCAGTGCCATCTTCGGCAACCCGATGACGCGGATCGTCGATCAGCGTTATCATCGTCGCGACGTCGTTGGCCGGCCAGTCCCGCGCCATCAAGGTCTCGCGCGCCGTGTTCGGATCGGGCGAGGTTCGTATCACGCGAATGACTTCGTCGATGTTGGCGACGGCAATGGCGAGACCAACGAGGATATGCGCGCGGTCGCGCGCCTTGTTCAAAAGGAACTTGGTACGCCGTGAAACAACACTCTCGCGGAACGCGATGAATACGGTCAGCAGGTCCTTCAGGTTCATCACCTGCGGACGCCCGCCGTCGAGGGCGACCATGTTGGCGCCGAAATTGGTTTGCAGCGGCGTGAACTTGTAGAGCTGATTCAGCACCACCTCGGGCACCACATCGCGCTTCAATTCAACGACCACGCGGTAACCGTCGCGGTCGGATTCGTCGCGCAGATCCGAGATACCTTCGATCTTCTTTTCACGCACCAGTTCGGCGATGCGCTCGACCATGCTGGCCTTGTTCACCTGATACGGGATTTCCGAAACAATAATCGCTTCGCGATCCTTGCGGATCGTCTCGATGTTGACCTTGCCGCGCATCACGATAGAGCCGCGGCCGAGGTGGTAAGCCGCCCGAATGCCTTGGCGGCCTAAGATAATGCCGCCGGTCGGGAAGTCCGGCCCGGGAACGATATTGATAAGGTCGTCGATGCCGAGCGCCGGATCGTTGATCAGCGCGATACAGGCATCGATCACTTCGCCGAGATTGTGCGGCGGGATATTCGTCGCCATGCCGACAGCGATGCCGCCGGCGCCATTGACCAGCAGATTTGGAAACTTCGCGGGTAGAACTTTCGGCTCGCGCTCCGAACTGTCGTAGTTCGGCTGGTAGTCGACAGTGTCCTTGTCGATGTCGTCGAGCAGGGAATGCGCGACTTTCTCAAGGCGCGACTCGGTGTAGCGCATCGCGGCGGCCATATCGCCATCGACGGAGCCGAAATTGCCCTGCCCGTCGATCAGCGGCACACGCATGGAGAAATCCTGCGCCATGCGCACCATCGCGTCGTAGACCGACTGGTCGCCGTGCGGATGATATTTACCAATCACGTCGCCGACGGTACGCGCCGACTTG